>JBAULJ010000137.1:0-4983 GCA_049578125.1 Halobacteriota archaeon | reverse complement strand
GAAAAAGATATATAGCACACCGCCGCAAATTAATCTTGTCCATTAGTTGGCAATTTTTGTAATAGCAGGAGTTTTTGTCCTTATGCCTCCACATATTCCACATATCAAAGATCGATTCAAAATTAGGACGATAATCAGCCGGCGAGAAAGAGCCCGTAAGGGCATTGGACTTCTGGTTGATGGGCCCAATATGCTTCGCAAGGAATTTCAAATTGACCTTGAGGAAATACGAAACACCTTGAAGGAATTTGGTGACATCAAGGTAGGTAGAGTTTATCTCAATCAGTATGCGTCAGAGAAGCTTGTAGAAGCAATCGAGAATCAGGGATTTGAACCAGTAGTCAGTTCAAGCGACGTTGACGTTCGACTTGCAGTAGAAGCTACTGAGCTCATTTTTAATCCTAATATCGATATTATCGCGATAGTTACCCGGGATGCTGATTTTAAGCCGGTGCTATCAAAAGCGATGGAGCATGGCAAAGAGACCATAATCTTCGGGGCAGAGCCTGGATTTTCAACTGCACTGAAGAATCTGGCGGACGTCGTTGTGATATTAAGCGAGGCGGCTGCCGCTAGAGTCCCTAGCACAGACAAGTTTGTGCCAAAAGAGGAGCAAGTCTACTCAAAGCCGACGTAACGTAAACCTCTCCCAGGCGAAAAATTAAGGGATCACGCGCCCTGTGGAGCGGTTCCACCGCCGAGCGCCTTTTGGAGCTGCTGTTGCAGTTGCTGGAAACGCGTTTGGACGCGCTCTTCCTGCCTTTCAAGGCTCTTCAAACGCACTTCGTACGTCTCTTTTTTTTCCGTTAGCTCGCTGTTAACCTGGTCCTTGTTTGAGCGAACGAGGATCGTTCCGACGGTCTTGAAGATAACTGCTTTTTCGTCGAGCTTGTCGAGCTCAGCTAGGGTTTGTTTAGCCTCGTTCAACGCGAGCTCGAGCTGACTTCGTTGAACAGCAAGCGCCTGTGCTTGCTGTTGAAGTTGCTGCAGCTGCGCAACTTGATTTTGTATTTGCGGTGGCAGTTCGGCACTCATTTAAGCATCCTCCTCTAAGTATCATGCGTCAATCGACGCAAGACGAAATTGTTGGGTACACTCCTCTAACGTATCGGCAACGAGTTCATCCACATCAATAGCAATGAGCGCTAATCTGAGCCAAGAATTCGTTGCGGCCCGGCACGAGGTAATATCAGAAGCTTTGATGTTTATAACTAGCTTCTTGGCGGTCTTGTGGATTCTGACTGACGATCGCGCTCCGGCTATGGCAATGGTTTCTAGCTCGGGAGAGATCGATCGGTACAGATAGTCGACGTTGCGGGCATCTATGAGGAACGTAGAGCTCAGCGCTTTCTGATTCGGTGTGTTATTCATAGTGCTGCTCATTTCTTACGTGCGATGATCTGTTGCGAGGCCCGCACGGGCACTTTTCCTACAGCACCTTCACCTTTTTGATGATCGTGGGCCGCTCCTTTATCAATATGCGATGGCCGCAATAGGGACATCTGATGCCGCCGTACTCAGATTCTACTTCGACCTCGTGCTTACAGCGAATACATTTGTAAACCGTGAAATCACCTCACGGATCCTGTTAAAAGCTGTTCTTGTTCCTCGCTCGCACGACGAATCGAACGTGCAACGGTCTTTCCCACAGAGGTTTCGGGCATGTACGCGCCGCCGGCAAACGTCGTATGGCACTTTGCGCACGTCCATATACCAGTCCCCTTTCGTGATACCGCCTTCCGGCCGCACGCTGGGCATTTGTGCGCTTGGTTCATCACCGATTCAACGTCGGCAATTCGCTTGCGGATCTTACGACCATATCGCGGGCCGAAGCGGCCCGCAGAACGAGTCTTTCTTCCCTTCTTGCGCGCGCTCTTCTTAACCATTCGTGGAACCACCAAAAAGATCGTCTCTGATCTGCATCGCTTTGCTGCTCGCGAGCTTCACGATGCGCCCGATCTCTTCTGCCGAAAGCGTACCGGTCCCGCTTTTTTGCATTCCGGCCAAAGTACCCTGCAAGCCGGAGATGACTGTGATCCTTGAGGATGCGATAGTTTCTTCATCCAATGATGGATCGAGCATGATCTCGCCATCTAGGTCAACAGCGGTCACGGCGATCGGAGATTCTTTGATTGGAAGCGCTGCATCAGGCCCGTAGCCATATCACTCAGACGGCATTTTTGCGTTTACGAGCGCCGCGAGCGCGCCCAAGGCAGCGGCGTCCATAAGATTTCCATCGTGGTCTAGGACATGCACGTCGATGAAAATGAGCCATACCTTACCGTCAGGCAAGGTTAGTTGAGACAGGTCAATAGCGCCCGATTCACGGACGCCGCGATCCACCACACGCGCAAGCTCTATCGCATTTTCATCGGGCGGACCAGGTTCAAAGGACGGAGAGGCTAGTGGGACGAGCTCAACGTTGGTTATTATCACACCCGTATCAGGCGCGTCCGCAAAAGGCTCTCCAGGTTGTAGCTTTACGCCGACGAGAACCTGCGTGTCGCCTATCTTGACTCTCGCGGACCCTTCAGCTTTGTCTATTAATCCAACCTCGACCTGTATTGGACGATACTCATCGAACGCCCGTCCGTCTGCTCTCTCACTTCGCTTGGCAAGCCCGTAAATGTAATCTTTTCTTATCTCCGCAATGACGTCATTCATGTTCTTCTCCTCGATATTTCTGAATTAGGGCTTCTCTCTGCATTTCAGCTATGCTCGCGCAACCGGTCTTCCCAAGTTCTAACGCTTGCTCAAACTCGTCCAATGTTAGATGCCCATCCATTTGGAGAAGCGTGACTTCCCCTGTCCGCACGTTCATAGCGACTGGCATGTCTGCTTGACCGTAATTGTCCTCCTCCTTCACGAGATCGAGCACGACGGTTTCATCTACTTTGCCCACAGCGCACGAGGATATAAGACCACGCATCGGCACTCCGGCGTCGGCCAACGCGACGGATGCCGCATTTATCCCGGCTGATCGAGTGCCAGCATCTGCCTGAAGAATCTCCACGAATATATCAATAGTTGACCTCGGATAGAACTCTTTGATGATGACGGGATCAATCGCTTCTCTGCTCACTTTTGAGATTTCTATACTCCTTCGGTCTGGACCTGGTCGTTTTCGTTCCTCTACGGAAAAAGACGCCATGTTGTAGCGGTACCTAATGATTGCGCGGTTCGCTTCCTGTAAGTGCCGAGGGTGCACTGCTCTCGGCCCGTAGACGGCGGCAATCACCTTGTTCCCACCGTGTTCGACATAACACGAGCCATCAGCCCGTTTGAGCACGCCGACTTCAAATTTGATTGGACGTAACTCGTTGGGAAGACGATCGTCTATCCTCTTACCGTTTTTCATAAACTCCATGCTTTTCTTCCTCTAGATACTTGGTTATCCTGTCTGTAAGTCCGGACGTATGGGCCTCTTGCTCGATCCGTTTAATCACTTTGACAGCAAGCTCTTCATCCGCCGCTTTTCCATTGATCCAAATCCGGCCGTTTTTTCCGACGAAGATGTTGACGTCGAGTTTATCCTTGAGCAAGCTTATCATTGATCCGGCCCGTCCGATAACCCGCGGGACTTTTGTATATGACACCTCGACGACCCTGCCACTTTGCAGTACACGCAATTGGCCCTCTCGGGGCGCGAGCTCTATCTTCATTGACCGATCCACATCTACTACCTTAAAGATCGCGAGGTCGCCTACGCGCATAATCTTCGCCATTTCGCTCGATTCAATGCGGCGCGGGTACTCTGATATATGCATGAGCGCTTCGTATGGTGAGTTGATGTCGACTTTCCAATTTGAGAAGCTGATGTCTGATACCATTCCAATGACTACGTCGCCAATCGTTGGGAGGTACTTTCCAGAAAGAGGAATTACGCGTATCTTTTCCCTTTCATCAGCAAGCCCGTATATTAATGAGTAAACTTTCCCATTTTCGGTGTAGGTCCCTTCTGCAGCTTTGGCTGCGTCATCAGATAGTAGGTCTCCGGGCACGACGATCGTCTTGTCGATTTTTTCTTGTATCCTCATTTTTGTCCTTCCCGGGTAATGATTCGCGTCTCGGCTTCCCCTCTTGATAATCGATTCACGAGCTCATAGAAATCGTTTTGCAGTCCTGCAGGAAACCGGACCACGCCGATCCAAGAGCCGTCCTGTTGCCACTCCTGTCTAACGATCTTGCCAAAGCGCTGAATGGCGCCCTGTGATTTTGCAGCGTAGGGCGTCGGTACCTTGACAGCGATGTCTACTTCCTCAAATCTGATAGGTATAAGAGGTCGGATTGCTTTTAACGCGATATTGACTTGTTCGTCGACGCTCTTAAAAGGATCGACGTTTACTTTTGCTTCTTCAAGCGCCTTTTCTATGCGCTGGGGTGGATGAGGCAGGCCTGTTTGGGGATTTATAGCATTAGCAGCGATGGTAGCGACTAGCTGCTTTCGCTTGTGCTCTTGAATATTGCGCCTCTGCTGCGCGGTGAGATGAAGGTCCCCCTCTCTAATTATGCGTTTTGCAATGGCTGCGGGGTCTGTTGTGCCAAACACGTTTTTGAGGCCTTCATCAGACGCTTTTTCCCCTTTTGACGCGTCCTTGAAGATCTCTTCAATCGCTAGAACAGCATCCATGTCAATATCACGACCTTCTCGCAATGATAAAGCATTTTCGGGGTCAGCAAGCACTTCAAAGTGTTCGCCGCCTCTTGCGAATCGAGCGACAACTGCGTTATCGAGAGATACCATCTGCGTGCTCCTCTCAGTGCCGTTCGTTTATGCAGGCGTGAAAAAATCTGAAACCATCACTCTTTAGGCATCGAATCGAGTACGCTCTTCACATACGCTTTGAGCTCATCCGTGCCTAGCTTTTTAAAACGGTTATCTTTCGCATATATAGCAGCAATTTCGATGGTGTCGACTGTAATCTTGCCTTCGGTTGCCTTGTAGAGCGCTTCAAGCCCGAGTCTTATGGCGTTGTCAATATC
>JBAULJ010000136.1:0-3107 GCA_049578125.1 Halobacteriota archaeon | reverse complement strand
CTCTACGATGACCTCATCTCCTACGTACAGCCGTTCGCGAACTCCCACCTCAAACCAGCCCACATGAGATTGATCATAGTGGCTCACGACGACTCTTAGCTTGAGGGCTGCGGGACGACGCGGGGGTTCTACGTGCTGCGTAGTGTGACACGCTGTGCATCGAACCACGAGCTTCTTACCCGTGTGCAAGACTTCGTGCAGTACCTTTTTATCCGGCGAACACGAAGGACACTCAACGTCAGTCTCTCGATTCATCATCGGTTAGCCAATACTTGCTTACAGGAGTATATATACGGAATATGTTAGGCGACACGATACGCGCCAAAGGCCATTACAATATCAAGGCGACACATAAAACGACACTTCAGATTACCAAAGATGAGCAGATCTCAAAAAGGGCGGACTGCGTTATCGCAGTTTCGGCCGACAAATCGTTCAGCGATCTGGCGAGCGAAGTCAAAACTGCTCTGAGAGCTAACGCAGCGAAAGTCCGTTTGACGATATGGACAGGGCACGCGAGCGAGGTGATAACTGGTTTCGGGAGTGCCGATCTCACGCACTCCGACGCTCACGATATGGTCGTAAGAAAGAGCACATTTACATCCGGAAGGACATTAATGATCGGCGCAGACAAGGCAGCTGCAGATCTCGATCGCAAGTTTGTCGAAAAGTTGAAAAAGCCTGAGAACATAGTCATAACTATAGAAGTTGATTTTTAACGGCGCCATTCGCGTATGCATTTTCGATTTAGTGCAATTTTGTGGATCTTTGCCGATTCTCAGCATATAGATAGGTTTAAATAGAAACGTAAAGAATTAGAGAGTGTTTACTGGTTTTTGTTTACTATTTGCTGAGGTAGTAAAATGACTAATGTCGATCAATATAAAGGTACGACTACCATTGGTATAGTTTGTAAGGACGGCGTTGTGCTCGCTTCAGAAAGTCGCGTAACCATGGGCAATTTCATATCCAGCAAAGAGGGCAAGAAGATCTACCAAATTGATGATCTCGTTGGGATGACAATCGCTGGCGGTGTCGGCGATGCACAGAGCCTCGTACGTACGATAACCGTAGAAGCCAAATTGTACAAGATGCGACACGGCAAACCGATGACTGTCGCAGCAATAGCGACTCTGCTGTCGAATATTCTGAACAGCAACCGATACTATCCGTATTTTGTGCAGCTGATGATAGGCGGCTTCGACAAGAATGCCTCTTCTCTCTTCTCTTTGGACGCTGTCGGAGGTCAAATTGAAGAACGCCTTGCTACTGCGCAAGGCTCGGGATCGCCGATAGCTTTTGGCGTTATAGAAGATCGATATGCAGAAAAGATCCCTACTGAAGAGGGTGTGGACCTCGCTATTAGAGCGCTTTCGTCCGCTATGAAAAGAGATGCGGCTTCAGGAAACGATATGCGCGTCGCAAAGATCACAGCAAAAGGATATGTCGAAGTGAGTAGTGATGAAATAGACAAAAGAAAAGCCGCCCTTGCAATTTAAGCACTAATTACTCACTAGCTTTTGTTCTCGTATTTTTTTTGTTTTTGTGGAAGTCTCGTAATGCCAGTTGAAGAAGCACTTACTGAGTTGAAACAACGCGTCAAAGAGCGGTTGCCCTCCAATATCAAGATTACAGAGCTTGAGTTTGAAGGGCCTGAAGTCGTGATCTACACTGACGATCCGAGAGCGTTCGCAGACAACGGCGAGATAGTCAAAAAACTCGCCCGAGAACTGCGCAAACGCATAGTAGTGAGGCCGGATCCGCGCGTTTTGGCAGATCCCGAGACGTCAATAGAAGAAATAAGCAAGATCGTGCCCGAGGAGGCGGGTATCACAAACCACTATTTTGACCTAGACACCGGTGAGATCGTCATAGAAGCCAAAAAGCCGGGACTAGTAATTGGACGGCACGGTGCCACACTCCGGGAGATTACCAAACAAATAGGGTGGACGCCTCGAGTCGTGAGAACGCCTCCGATCGAATCGACTACTGTGAAGGAGATACGCCAGTACTTACGGTCTTTCAGCGATGAGCGCAAGGAGCTTCTCAAAGCGATGGGCAAAAAGATTCATCGCGAGGTGACGTCGAAAGACCAGTGGATACGCACCACGACCCTCGGCGGATGTCGGGAAGTAGGCAGAACCTCCTTTGTGCTTTCAACACCTGAATCGAGGATTCTGATAGATTGCGGCGTGAACGTGGGGTCAGAAGACAGCGCTACGCCTTACCTGTACGCTCCAGAAGTGAGCCCTCTTGACCAAATTGACGCGGTTATCGTCACGCACGCGCACCTCGATCACGCTGGACTGGTCCCACTTCTATTCAAGTACGGTTATGATGGTCCAGTATATTGTACGCCGCCGACGCGGGACCTGATGTCGCTTCTGCAGCTCGACTATATTGACGTTGCTGCTCGTGAGGGGCGTAAGATCCCGTACGATTCCGCCAAAATACGAGAAGTCATCAAACATTCAATCGCGTTGAACTACGGCGGAGTGACCGATATAGCACCCGATGTGAGATTGACGTTTCACAACGCAGGACACATCCTAGGGTCGTCGATAGCTCACTTTCACGTTGGAGAAGGACTCTACAACGTCGCTTTTACAGGAGACTTCAATTACGAAGAGAGCAGGTTATTTGACCCCGCAGTCAACAGCTTTCCGCGACTTGAGGCGCTAATAATGGAGGCGACGTATGGAGGACCGCACGACCAAACCCCATCAAGACGCGATGCTGAGACCAAACTGTACTCCACCATACGGCACACTCTATCAAAGGGCGGCAAAGTACTCATACCGGCATTCGCGGTGGGGCGAAGCCAGGAGGTCATGATCGTTCTCGAGGAAGGGATTCGGAGACATATAATCGATGAAATCCCGGTATACCTCGACGGCATGATATGGGAGGCCACGGCCATTCACACGACGTATCCTGAATACCTAAACAATGACTTGCGAAACATGATATTTCACGAGGGCTTGAATCCATTCCTCTCAGATAGCTTCGTCCAAGTGGAGCAAAACATGCGCGACGACATTGTGCGAGGAGAGCCTTGTGTTATTCTTGCCACCTCAGGTATGCTGAACGGCGGCCCAGTAATGGAA
>JBAULJ010000135.1:0-3219 GCA_049578125.1 Halobacteriota archaeon | reverse complement strand
GCCTAAGAAAGCTGCGTCCGAAACGCTTACCTCGGGGATCAAAATTTGCATATGCTCAGATCATCCGCTAATCAACCATACCGGCGTAATACTTACTCCGTTCGCGCAGCGAGTCAAGGGTCTAAATAAGGTAACAAACGCAGACCTAAACTTAGCCCTCCAGAAAGCATCTTATCATGTCGCATCAGCCGCTTTCGTAGAAGGATCTGGAGCACGAAATCCGTGTCGGAGTGCAAGACCTGCGAGCGATGTCTGGAGATCGTTTTGATGTCTTTGTTGTGCAAAGCTAGACGGAAAATCGCCTGTGAACAGAGTGGATCTGAAGCTAGGAATTCTGCCGCGTATCGAAATCTGTACCTCGTTGGTGACAGCGCGAATTGACCTAAGCCGTCACGTTTCCGCCGATCTCACGCAGGCGTTGCAGTCGGTGCGAGATTAGCCACCTGAGTTCGGCGACGTCGTGTTTCTTGGCGCTTATAGGTACAACTCGATCGATCCACTGCTTGTAGGGGGGAAGCATTCCGAGTCGCGAGACTATCTTGTTTAAGCTGGCTTCGTGCGCCTCGATCTTATCCATTTTGTTGATAGCAACGATCGGGTCGATCTCTAAATCGAGCAAATCATCAAACAGATCAACGTCGAGAGGCCTAGAATGCCGTTCGATAATCTCTAGGAATGATTTTGCGTCGATGATTTGTACTCCTAACGGCAGCGGTTGACGCATGTTTCGTGAGTTCTCGATAATAGTGCGCAGCATAGACCGGTAACCGTTCCGTCCACGCCGAAATCCGATTCCAGGCAAATCTATGACTACCAAGTTCCCAAGTCTATGTCGTACGGGTGCTCTCGTGACGCCAGGATTTCTTCCCGTTCGCGTTTTCAGTCCGAAAAGTTCCTTAATAACCGTGGATTTACCCGCATTCGCTCTTCCAACGAAAAACACTGCAATGTCCTTCATAAATGAACTTTCACTTCTGTAACGCCAGTTTATCCGCTTGTATTCCTGTCTCTCTAATGTGCGTGAGCGTCATTCTGCCTCTTGTCTCGCTTTTGTCTCAGGTACAACGCGGAGCATAAAACGATTAAGACTGCCGCGTTGGCAAGCGCCAGGCTTGAGATCGTTAAGCCTAGACTACCCGTCAAGCTAAGCGCGATTGAAATCGCCGTTAGGACTCCAACCCCGATGCCGAAAGACGCCGTCAGCGTCTCAATAATGTCAAGATCGTGTATCTTGAGGCCGGCGAGGATCAGATAGCCTGGAAGCATAATCAAGTAAAATAGTCCTAGAATAAAGAGCAAGATGCTTGAAAACTCGATGTTCACGTTTGTTCTCCTTACGACAACTAGGTTTCGGCAATCCTTTATTTCTGACGCATTTGCTAGCTATCCTTCAATTTGTATACGACAACCGTGGGATTTGAGTACACGCGCTCGAAGTAATTTGGATCCTGGACCGTGGTGGCGATATTAAACTGTTGCTCGCGGGAGCCTACAAAAATGTAGGACACGTTGTGTTGCTTGAGGCCGAGACTTAGTAGCTCTGGACTGCGCTGGTTCATCAATGCGTTGATCTCTTGCTGTAAGTCGATCCCATGATACTGAATCGCGTAGAGCTCGCCTGCGAAAGCCAGCCGTCGGCCGGTCTCAAATGGAATTCGAGGGAATGTGGACGGTTCCTCGAGGAAGATTGCGTCTTCAGAGGTATTTGCTTTTATCCACTGCATGGCTTGTACTTCGTCAGGCGAAGCGAGGACGTACGTTTCGTTGTTGTAGAACCCCCATAACATATACGACGTGGGGAGCGCGAGGAAGAGTGCTGCCAAAATAGCCAAAACCTCGAGAGCTTTCTTTTTTGACCAAAAATGTTCACTGGGCGCCTTTGCTACGGCGGTCGAAATATAATAGCTGGCAAATATGGCTACCGGAAGCCACAGGTAAACTAAGAAGCGGTAGCTGTTGGTAGTGAGCGGAAGTGAGACAACGTTCATGGCTACTAAGGCGCATAGCGCGAAGAGTATGAGCGGTTTGCCGGCTTCCTTGCTCAACGACCTGTAGGCTCCGATGCACGCGAGAATTCCGACGAGGCCGTAGATTAGTAACATGAAATCGAGCGAATAAGTGGAAAAAGCAATTTCGACTTGACTTGGACCCCCAATAAGCAGGAATAGCAGCGGTGACGCAGTAGCCGCTCCAACTGCGAGAGCGCCGAAATGATATTGCGCGCGCTTAAGGTGTCTTCTTGCATACTCGTAAACCACATAGGCAGCTACTGCTAAAAACATCGGGAACGCTGTGATGACATGATAATATGGGAGCAAGCCGAGAATAAACCCAAAAAGCAGCGCATTTCGTGCGCTTAGTTCCTTTATTAACGTTATCCACAAAATGAATGCAAATACAAGAACGACTAATGCAAATGTTTGCGTTTGTGGCAGCAAATAGAACAGCAGGGTCTGATCGTACTTGATGGCCGCGGTATCGGTAAAACGGTAAATAAGGGCGGGAAACAGGTCGCTCGGCCTTTGAGCGACAATTACAATCCACGCCAGCCCTCCGCCGAGCGTGTATAGAATCATCGCGATTAGCGCCGTTGCGCTATTGAATGCCCTCCGACAAAGCACGTAGATATTCATTGAAAGTGCGAAGAAGAGGAGGGGAACTGCAATCTTGAAGATAGTAAGTGAGCTGATGCCAGTCAGAATGCTTAGCGTACCGACGTAAACGTGCATAAAAAAATCATAAACGACGTAGTGCGCTGGAAGATAGGGATCCTCAGGCGGTATCTGCGGGGATTCAGCGAATCGCGCTATTATGGATAGATGGAAGTTCAGGTCAGACGCTTCAGTGGGATTCATTATCAGTCCTTCGTCGTCAACGACCAACGATTTAGAGAGCGGAACGCTGACCACTAGCGCGAGCGAAAGTGCTAGCAGAAGGGGAAGTGCGAGGAAGACCAACTTATGACTACGCTTGTCGGTGCCGCTGTCGACCTCGGGCGGCTTCAAGCCTTTTTTTCGGACAGCAAATGACAGTATCGACGCCGCGATGATAGTGAGTCCGATGGCCGCGCCGGTCACTGCAATACCGACGCCTGCCAAGTACACGATCGACGCTGCAGTCGGTATGACGACGAGCGAGAGGGATAGGGAGTAAGCTATAGTCTCGAGAATATCTATTTGCTTAGCGCCCTTGTAAAGCAGAAAGAAACCGAGACCAGGT
>JBAULJ010000134.1:0-6436 GCA_049578125.1 Halobacteriota archaeon | reverse complement strand
ATCCAATACCAACCCAAGAACAGGTTGTAGAACTATTTGCTCATAATAGAGAGCTTGTAGGCAGAAAAGTTCCACAAGGGTTTGATCGTTTAGAATTAACACCCATGGCAATGCCAACACCCCTTCTTATTGACCGAATGAAAGCAGCTATTCTTAAACACGCAGCAGAAGGGAAAATTTATCAAACCAGACGTTCTCCTTCTGATCCTTTAATACCTGTTCGTGTCAATACCGAAAAACATGTCTGGATATGGGATACCTTAAGACAGGCACTAGATACAGACGATCTTGTATATTTTCCTCAAGAATATTCAAGCAATCATCGGGGACAGACCAAATTAGAAGTAGTCAACAATGGACGTATTTGTGCCGTTCCAGGCTGGTCTGTGGGTTTAGTTGAAAGTCTACCCATTATGCCTCAACAAGGCCGAGGAAAGACATTAGGAGGCAGAAAACAATTAGAAATAGGCTCTTCTCCTCGTGATTACTTACGAACATTACAGACGCACGCTTATCAAGGAGAAACAGGAAAAACACTTGAAGATTTTATTATAAAATTTCTTACTCACCTCGAAACAACCAATGAAGTAAGTAATGACCGGTATGATAACAATGCCTTATGGTTTCTTGGTCAATATGTAAAATATGTAAAACATGTAAAAAGTGACCTTGTGCCGACTGGGTGGTGGCATCGAGACTTTGAGCGGGCTCGCTTGGATGCGCACCGTCCAGGCAATAGGCTTTGCACTAGGAGTTGGGGGGGGTCCTCCACGGTGAGACTGCTTAGGCCTTAACCTTTATCTTTCTTCATGCTTCTTCCTCTACCTTTTTAGAACCAGTTATTTTTTTCCAATATGGGTTTATTGCGAAAGTATTGAGTCGACATAAACCCCTCAACTGTTTTTATTACTGAGTGATTACAACGCTCTAAATCGCCAATCGTTGCCGCACAGAAGCGAAAAGACGATAACGATGGGGCTCTCCGCCTCGCTGAGACGACGGTCACAATCAGTTGCGGGTACCAAAACTCTTTCCTGATAGCCTTCGTTAGCAGCGCACGATAGGTTTGCGATAACGAATAATTATCGACGTGTGAATACGGGGGGCTCAGCGCTTGAATAGACGTTTTTGCGTTCATCTGGGCTGTTTTCCGATGGTGTGCTATTCGACGAGAGGACCGCGAGAAACGCAAAAGCTCCTTCGTGCACGGTTTGGTGCGCCTGCAGTGTAGTCGATTGGCTAAAAACTAATGGGCTCGGCCGGATTCGAACCGGCGACCTCCGCCGTGTGAATACGGAGGATTCAGCACACGAACTAACGTTCTTTGATTTTTCTATACCGTTTTCTTTCGCTGTGCTTGTGGATGACACGACCACAAGAAACGCGAGCATCCCATCGTGCACGGTTTGATAGATGTATGCTGGCAGTCCTGCTAGCATTGAAAAAGTATGCGGGAGGCGTATTGTTGGATAATCGAATCCGGCCTTCGCGTGGTGTTGTGAGATGGTAGCGCGGTGAATCTCTAGCAGTGCTGAATCACATGGGTTAGTCACACGAGACTCTTGATATTCGATAAGAGATAGCATAGCATGCAGACAATTTGGGCTGAACTCTTAATTGTTGTGCTTTTGATCTTCACATTTGCGTTTCTTTTGCTCAAAAAAAGTAAATCGTGGAGACAGCGGATAATTGGACGCGTTTGACGGCTTCGCGTTTTGCTTGCTTATAGTGTGCGTGCCAATCGGTTGCATCACTACTCATCTGCGTTGCCGGTGTATACAAATAGAGAGAGAAAATTAACCCAAAGAATCCATTTTGTAATAACTTAATAATGACAGCTAACCATTTTTTAAGTTACTAGTGGAAATCGTCTCTTCGTCTCTTTGCTTGCTTCTCTTGTATTTCAACGATCACTTGTTAAGACGCACAAAGCTTGGAAACTGCCAAAACGGCTGTTCTTTGGATGACAGATAAGGAACTGCAAAAGGTGAGACTCTGTAACACAGGATACGAGTGTTTGATCTTTTCATGAATGCTGTTCATTTCGATTTGCCTGCCGTAAATGGATTCTAGCCCTGACCGCGCACTGCTACACCTATCACAGGAGTTCACCAGCGCTTTGTTTTATCGATTTCATAAGCGTTGTATAGCCGTGGTCTCTCGCAAGCGCATATGCATCTCGTGCTCGGCTCCTCGCTTCGTCCAACTTACCACGTTTGGCTAGCAGTAGGGCTTGATTGATAAGCGATGTTGATAACCCCTCTATGTAGCCGTGCTCCCTGCAGATCTGCTCCTCCTCCTTGTAGAGCGCCATCGCGCCGTCAAGGTCGCCCCTACTGTAGAGGATGTTGGCCTGCCCCCCGAGCGATGACTGCAACCCGTCCTTATTCCCGAGCTCCCGGCAGATCCGCTCCTGTTCCTTGTGGAGCGCCATCGCGCCGTCGAGGTCGCCCCTACTGTGGAGGATGTTGGCCTGCCCCCCGAGCGATGACTGCAACCCGTCCTTGTTCCCGAGCTCCCGGCACATCCGCTCCTGTTCCTTGTGGAGCGCCATCGCGCCGTCGAGGTCGCCCCTACTGTAGATGATGATGGCCTGCTTCCCGAGCGATATCTGCAACCCGTCCTTGTTCCCGAGTTCCCGGCACATCCGCTC
Source organism: Halobacteriota archaeon (assembly GCA_049578125.1). Taxonomy (GTDB): domain Archaea; phylum Halobacteriota; class Bog-38; order Methanoflorentales; family Methanoflorentaceae; genus Methanoflorens. The sequence goes on along the minus strand of JBAULJ010000134.1, from coordinate 3,783 downwards.
CTCCTCCTTGTAGAGCGCCATCGCGCCGTCGAGGTCGCCCCTAATGTGGAGGATGTTGGCCTGCTCCCCGAGCGATCTCATCAACCCGTCCTTGTTCCCGAGCTCCCGGCAGATCCGCTCCTGTTCCTTGTGGAGCGCCATCGCGCCGTCGAGGTCGCCCCTAATGTGGAGGATGTTGGCCTGATTCCCGAGACACGTTTGGAGGCTCGTATCCTCACCCGAGCTCCTGAAGTGTTCGATTACGCGTTCACCCAGCAATTGTGCCTCATCAAGGCGTCCTGCCCCGTACCAAAGCAACCAGATCTTATATACTTCTGCAGGAGATGAAGGGCTGTCGACGACGTGCCGGTACGCCTCTACCGCGCTTAAGCCGGTGTGTCCCTCTATCGCTGTCCAGTAAGCCCTCACCTCAAACCGGTTAGCATCCCACGCTGCGTTCAAGAACGACAGATCCTGTAGCACGTCATAGAGCCGTTCCCATGCGTTTGCTTGTGAAAGTTGGAAGGGAAGCTCTGATACCTTGCGGCGGTTGGGAACTGACGTGCCCTCTTCAACAAAGAGGAGTTGGTCATCAAAATATGCGGCGAGTGCGAGACGGCGCTCACGCCCAACCGGCTCCGTCAGAAACCGCTCAGCGACCGCCTCGCCGAGCTGCCGGTGATAGAACGTCATTAGCGAGGTCCCATCGGCGCTCCGCTCGGTCAAGTACGGTTCGAGGTCGAAGAAGAGGCGCGACCAGACGACGACGGGAAGGCGTCGCTCAGGCGGCGAGTGATACGTGTGGGCGATGAAGTCGTCGAACACCGTGCCACGGGAGAGCACGTCCAGAAGCTCGTCCTCGGTGAGGCCGTACTTTGCCGCCGCCAGGTACCCAATGCTGTGCGAGACGAGGACCTCGCCGTGATCATGGAAGAGTCGGGTGAAGAGGTCGCCGATGATTCCAGAGATCGTTGAGCCAATGGCCGCAGCAGGAGAGGAGGAGTGCCACCGTCGTGCCTCTTCGAAGGCGAGTTTCAGGTAGAGCGGGCGACTGCAGCCGGCAAATTTGGCGAGCACCTCGTCGCGCTGAAGGGGCTGCAACGTGCGATGGGAGGCAGCAAGCCAGCGCTCAAGCAGGAGCCTCCCTTCATCAGCGGGCATAGGAGGAAGCGCGACCAGGCGAGACGAGGGACGTTCTTCCAACGCGGTAAGCGGCTCACCAGGAAGCGTTGAAACGATAAGACGAACGCTGTCGGGCAGCGGTGTTGGGAGCCACATGAGGCGACGGGCGTCGTAGACGTCGGAGAGCTGGTCCAGGGCGTCGAGGTACAGGACGAGTCGGGGCGGATCTCCTCCCTGTCCTGCCTTGCCTCGCTTAAGGAAGCCGAACGTCCGTCCGAGGATCGCAGGAGACGTCCGTCGGCTCACACGGGCGAGCCGCTGCTGGAAGTCCTTTACGAGGGCATCGTATTCCGTGGGCACGGATGATTCATCCTCTCCGAAGCGACGGGCGAGCTCTCGGCATAGGCTCTCGAGGAGTGAGCGCACGTCCGAGGAGGGGGCGGTTGCGCCCACAAAGCGAGTGACAACAACGGCTTCAGGATAACGTTCTGCAGCTTGCTGTGCTGCCTTGGCCATCAGCGCCGTCTTGCCGGAGCCGGGTGGCCCGTGGATCGCGAGAACCTGGTGGTCGTTCGTGTCCACGTAGGTGCGGATTTCCTCAAGGATGCTCTCTCTGCCGGTGAAGTATTCTACTCGTCCCTCGCCAAATGTCCGGTGATCTTTGACCTCCCCGTCGAAGGGATCCAAACGCTCAAGCTGGCCTATTTCCCGTACAATCGTCTGTGACAGGCACGTGTAAACGTCTTCACACAGTCTGTTGAGATGAGCAGTCGTAATGCTTTTGCCCCTCCACGTGGCCTCATACTCTCTAATGTTCTCCGGCACTTTTTCCCAAAGACTCGCTTTGAGTTCTGTAAGCCGCCGCTGCGCCTCCCCATCGAGTTTTCCGTCGGCAGTTATATCGATATAACTGCTCCCGCGCTCGTCGTGTGGCAGCCCTTCAATCGTCCGAAATAAGCAGAACACGTGTTCGTCGGCATCAGGTACGTTCAGCGCGCCGTAGTAGATCTCCTGCTCGGTCGCAGAGCCGAAAAAGTCGAGGCGCTCTGCGTCGCTGAGCTGTATGCTGCTCGTCACCGCCTCCAGGACGGAGCGCAATCTCCGCTCGACCGGCTCCCACGTCGCGGAGTCTACATAGTCTCCGGTGCGCGGCTGGAGGCAGTACACAGCGGGTATTGTGTTGTCGTCCCGTCTGTACCATTGCTGAAGCAGCTCCCCGTCTTCGGCGTTCACTCGCTGAACAATAGGCTCAAATAACGCGGCCCGTATCTCATACGGCGCCGGTCGCCACCCATACCGGTCTCCCAGCAACACGATGAAGTTCGGCTTCAGCTGTGTGTGCTGACAGCGCTCGATCTCTTCGATGCAGATCGGCACCGTTCGCTGGTCGAGCGCCGCCTCCTCGCGCACGCCCCAGCGAAGATCGATGGCCTGGAAGCGACAGCCGTGCTCTTGACACAGCTTCCGCAGCCGCGGGAAGACCTCCCGCTGCAGGGCGTTGCGTTCCTCGATGAGGTCGCTGAACGTGGAGCTGACGAAGACGCGGAAGGTTTTGGCCGCTTGCGCCATGTCTAATCTTGTAGTGTTTGGGCAAAGGTCTTATAAAAAGGTTGAGCGAAGCGAACAGGAGTCAATCGATTGGATTCGGCATCCACTGGACAGCGCCTTCTCACCGGCACGAAGGCGGGCGATGTGCATCCCGTATCGGGAGCCCCCTCCGCTTTTTATGGTTCTTTGCTCAGGATGAGCGGATTAGGCGCTCATGCTGACGCTAAGAGTTCCCACCTGCAAAGCACCATAGTCTACCGGACAGCTTATTCATTGTATCGCCTGTGTGAATACAGACAATTTAGAGCTTGTAATGGTATTTTCAAATTTTTTTTCTGAAGTAGATCGACGCGGAGAAATGACGACGAGAAATGCATTCCATCGTGCACGGTTTGGTAGATCCGCGTTGGAAGGCCCACTAATGATGCAAACGTGTGTGGCAGGCGTATGATAGGGTAATCGTACCCGGCTTTGGCGTGATGCGCTGAAACTTTACTTGTGCGAAGTTCGGACAGTGAGGACTTAACGACAGTTCTATCAAGCATACTCACATACTGCTGACCAAGAGAAAACATAGCAAAAAGGAGTGATTGAGGTCAATTTATGCGTTGTGGTTTTGTTCACTCATTGATCTGTCGTGAGGTTCACGTTTGAAACCGTGCCGGATCAATGAAGTGGATAGCTGTCGGTTGCAGCCGACATTGGAACATTCGAGTCGTAAGGTAACGCATACTATTTTCAGTGATTTTCTTAATCAATCAAAGAAGTTGACGCTCTTATAGAAAAAGGTACCTCCATATGTAGTCCCAGCTGCCAGATAAACACTATTAAATGCGAGACTGGCGATCGGTATGTCAAGCGAGGTAATGTATTTCAAACTGCCTGTTTCAAGGTCCCACAGCCTGACGGTGTGATCCCGGCTCCCTGACGCCGCCCTCCTGCCGTCAGGTGTAATGCTGACTGCATAAATCGTGCCGGTATGTCCCTCCAGCACCCGCTTACACTTCCCCGTCTCAACGTCCCACACCCTGACGGTGTTATCATAACTTCCCGACACCGCCCTCCTGCCGTCAGGTGTAATGCTGACTGCATAAATCGTGCCGGTATGTCCCTCCAGCACCCGCTTACACTTCC
>JBAULJ010000133.1:0-8282 GCA_049578125.1 Halobacteriota archaeon | reverse complement strand
CCGCAGGCTATATCCTGCGCGCGGCTATCAGTGTATTCTATGGTCAGCTGCCGGCCGACTTGGAACGCGTGCACGAAGCACCCCGTACTATGTGGGTACCCCAGGTTATCCTTGCAGCAGGGTGCGTCGCTTTGGGAGTCTTCGCGCAGTATCCTCTCGCGCTCATAGCACAGGTCCCGTACGCCGGCGCTGTAACGACGCAGGCCGCCTTTGTTCTCATCAACATTGGAATACCAGGCATATCCAGTGTCGCCCCCGTCATGGCCGCCATCTTGCTCTTAACGGCCATACTAGCCGGTCTAATACTAAACGAATTCCTAACGCGGCGGCCTCGTGAAAGCGTGCCAACGTCCAAACAGCTTTTCGGATCGGGGTACGTACTTCCTGAAGGGTACGTATATTCATCTGGAAGGCACTTTCTCTACCAAGTGACACAACCTTTCGAACGATTGCAGTGGCTTAATTCTGACTATATTTACGCTGCAATCGGGTCTGGGACAAATTCGCTGTCGAGACGGTTGCGCAGGGCACAGAACGGAAGCGTCATCGGTTATACAACGTGGATATTCATTTGGCTGCTCCTCGCCGGAGCGGTCTTTCTGGTTTTTAGGGGGCCGTAATGGAGACCGTACTCGCATTTGGTATCCTCTGGGTGGTATTTGCCGTTCTGATCGTGATCTTAAGTGATAAGCGTTCAACGCTCGCGCTTCTCGCTCTGAACTTCACCATCGCTGCATTCTTGCTGATCGAAAACGATTTGGCAGGGGCACTTGCAAAAGCGACGCTCGGGATCGCCTCCCCCATCATAATCCTACTCGCCATAGCTCGCACGAGGCAGCCCCGACCCCAATTTGGCGTGCTCCTACTAGTTTTAGCGGCGCTGTTCACTTTGGCGCTTTCTTACGTGGTGGCTTTTTCAGTGCGATCCCAGTTTCCCGAAGGGCGAACTACTGAAACCTACTTGCTCATAGCGCTCTTTGGCATCGCTTTCCTAACCATTGTCAGTCAAACGAGCGTGGTGAAGCTTCTGCTCGGCATCCTCATACTTGAGAACATTGGGACGCTTCTTCTCGCTTGGGGAGAGAACACCGCCCTGCTTACTGTAGTTACCGAGGTGTTCGTGGTGCTCATCACGTTCACGATAGCCTTCATAGCGGTGATGGATTTCGTCGAATATGATACTATTGACAGCAGTAAGCTGAAACAACTGCGTGGATAGCGGAGAAGCTCGATGTATATCATCTACATACTGATCATCCCATTGATCGCTGCGGCAATATGCGCGCTTTTCGGCCGTAAAACGGCCGCATACGTAGCCGTTATTGGAATGATGCTGAGCGCGATCCTTTTCACCGTGAACTGGTTTATCCGTACGGGCGCAACTGCCGGCCTCGATTCACTTGCGACCACGATTGGGCTGTCAACAGTGGGCCTGATGGTTGCTTACGTAGTGATCGTCATCGGAACGTTTATCACGTGGTACAGTCGGGCTTACATCGAAAACGCGGGGCGCATGTACTATCCCCTCCTCTTGATTATCATAAGCACTACAGCGGCCGCCGTCATCAGCACTAACCTCGCGACGCTCTACATCTTTCTTGAAATCGGCACGCTTTCAACGGCAATCCTCGTGACGTACCGAAGGGGACAGGCGTTTGAGGCAGCGACCAAGTTTATCATTTTGAACAGCGTTGGAAGCTCATTCACGCTGATCGCGCTCATTTTAATGTTCATCAACTACGGCACGCTCGATATATCGAGCTTCGGAAGCATATCGAGCAATGCGATTCTTTTGATAAGCCTCTTTTTGTTCATCGGCTTGGGCACGAAAATCGGCGTCGTTCCGATGCATTCGTGGGTTCCTGATACGTACAGTGAAGCCCCTATCCCCGTGAGCGCTTTTTTAGCTGGCACCGTTAAAGGCGCCAGCGCTTTTATCCTGATTCGATTCTTGTTTGCGCTGCATCCGGCGCTTGACGTCGTGCTATTGTTCATCTCAGTCACTGCCTTGCTCACCGTAGGTGTCGGCGCCATTATGGCGTACACGCAGAATAACTTCAAGCGATTCTTGGCCTATTCGTCGATCGAACAAGCCGGAATCATACTATTCGCCGTCGGGATAGGATCGTCGGCGGCGCTGACAGGGGGAATTTTTCAGATTGTCAACAACATGGTTATGAAAACGCTCGTGTTCCTCTGCGTGGGCGCCATTATTGCCGCTACCAAGCAAAGAAATATCGACAGTCTCGGCGGCTTGGTTACCAAGATGCCTATTGTGGCAGCGGGATTTCTAGTAGGCGCGTTGGCGCTTTCGGGGATTCCTCCACTTAACGGCTTTATCAGCGAATACTTGATCCTCCAAGCAGGCTTCCAGAAGGGGGGGTATTATCCAGCCTTGTCCGTAGTGTTGCTCGTGCTGACGTTGCCGATGTTCGCTGCCTACATCAGAGTATTTCAAAGGGCTTTCCTTACGGTCGATGAACGCCTGGAAGCGCCGGAAGTTTCCTATATATCTATTTATATAATAATCCCTATAATTATTTTAAGCGTCCTTTGCGTGCTGATGGGCATTTTTCCAACAGCCATCATAGAACAAGTCAACAGTCTGTCAGTCGCGATATTAGGTGGATAACCATGTTTCGAGCAAGATCACCATGGGTCTACTTTATAAACACCGGGTCGTGCAACGGATGCGACATAGAGGTGCTCGCTATTCAAAGTCCGCGATATAGTGCGGAACGCTACGGCGTTCTGCGGGTGGGATCCCCACGGCACGCGGACGTACTAGTGGTAACGGGCCCGGTCACAAAGCGCATGGAGGATCGCTTGACGATGATCTATGACCAGGTTCCGAATCCCAAAGCCGTCGTTGCCGTGGGCAGCTGTCCCACATCAAACGGCATTTTTGACGGCGGATATTCTTTGACGGGGCCGCTTGACACTGTGATCCCCGTCGACGTCTACGTTATGGGATGTCCTCCGAGGCCGCTGAACATCTTGTCCGGCATTCGAAAGGCAGCCAAAATGCTCGATTCGAAGCGAAAAGGTAAGGGAGCTCGGCGTACGGCGCGATTTGACGAAGCGATGTCAAAGGAGACGACCGTGGATCCGAAGTTTCAGTCGTCAGACAACGTTCCCGGGGCAGAAGAATGAAGCGATCGTTTGAAGACGCAGTGCCAACAATAGAAGCAAATCGTAAGGGCTTGAACTCGTACTACCGGATTACACTCGACAATCTCGATGCCGCACTCTCATTTCTCAAGGAGGAGGGGGCACGGCTAAGTACCATAACGGGCAAGGACGCACGGGACCACCTCGAAGTGCTTTACCACTTTGCGATTTGGGCGGAGCTTCACACCATCATCGTAGATCTTCCCTATGACAAGCCAGACATTCCAACGATTACCGAGCAGTTTGTGGCCGCATTGCTATACGAACGAGAGCTCATCGGATTACTTGGTATAAACGTGATCGGGATTCCGGATTCGAGACCGCTCGAATTACCTCCGAAATACACCGATCCGACGCCACCGCTCAGGAGGGCGTAACGGTGGCAGACGTCAACGAGCGCGGCTTTGCCAACTTGAAGGTCCCGATCGGGCCAAGCCATCCCGCTTTGGAAGAGCCTGCACGATTCCTGTTTGAAGTCGAGGGCGAGAAGGTCGTCAACGTTGACTACGAAATCGGGTACAACCACCGCAGCATCGAACGGCTCTGCCAAGAACGGCCATTATCTAAGGTCGTCTATCTCGTAGAGCGCATCTGCGGCATCTGTTCGCACACGCACCCCCTAAACCACGTCGAACGGGTTGAAGACATAGCGGATATCGAGGTACCGGAGCGGGCGAAGTACATCAGGACAATTTACGCAGAGCTCGAGCGGATTCACTCGCACATGCTGTGGGCGGGAATTGCAGGGGAGGAAATAGGGTACCACACTCTATTCATGTATACCTGGCGCGAACGAGAGAAGGTCATGGATCTCTTCGAGATGTTGAGTGGCAACAGGATCATGCACGGATGCAACACCATTGGGGGGGTCAAGTGGAACGTCGCTGAAGAGCAAGCGAAGTCCGCCGTGAGCGTCCTAACGTATCTCGACACTGCTGCTGACAAAATCACCAAAGCAGTCCTAAAGGACAGTAACATCGCAGAACGAGGGAAGGGCGTTGGCAGCCTGAGCAGAGAGGATGCAGTCCGTCTGGGAGCCGTCGGACCGAATGCACGAGCGAGCGGCGTGCCTGAAGATACACGCGTTATGTGCAAGTACGCAGCGTATGGCGATTTCGATCTCGAGCCGCAGACAGCAAAAGATGGAGACGTCGTTGCTCAGGCACTCGTGCGCTTAGCAGAGATTAAACAATCCATTTGGCTGACCAAGGAGCTTTTCGCGAATCTGCCAAATGGGCCGATCCAAGTCGAGTACGACGAGATTCCGCCGGGAAGGAGCGTGGGTCGCACTGAGGCCCCCCGTGGCGAGTTGATCCATTACACCGAGACGAATGGCACGAGATTCTTCGAGCGCATAAAAATTAGATCCCCGACGCTCGCAAATATCCCCTCTTATGTGCCGAAGTTCCTCGGCTGTCAAATCGCCGACATCCCCATTATAGCTGCATCGATCGATCCTTGCTTCAGCTGCACCGATCGAATGACCGTAATAAAGGACGGGAAGCGCAAAATTGTGAGCGCACGGGAATTGAAGACAGGAAGGATTTGATGATCGCTTCAATAGTGGGCGCGCTTGTCTATGCCTTTGTTGCTGCGCTGCTGCTGCAAGGGATTCGCCGCATCGTCGTGGCGCACAGCCAGTTTCGAAAGGGCCCAAGCGTCTTTCAAGCGTTTTACGACTTCTTCAAACTGATGAGTAAAGAGAGCTTAACGCCGAACGTGACAAGTCCGCTGCTATTCAACCTCGCACCGATCCTCAGCGTCGCTTCAATGCTCGTGGCGGCATTGATCATACCTTTAGCTAGTACGTCGGCCGTCGGCGCGGGCGATCTTATATTGGTGATCTATCTCCTTGCGATACCACCGATTGCACTGATCCTCGGCGGTTCGGCCAGTGGAAGCCCGTATGGCGCCATTGGCGCTGCACGCGAGGTTGCGCTCCTTATCGCCTACGAGACTCCGTTCATCGTCGCCATGGTGACGGTAGCACTTGCAGCAGGATCGTTCCAGCTCAATACGATATCGACAACGGCGTGGATAAGCGTCCTGCCACTCGCGGCGATTGCTGCAATCTGGACGTTGCCTGCCGCGGCGGCGGTTCAGCCCTTTGACATTGCCGAAGCTGAGACAGAGATCGTTTCTGGGCCCTATGTCGAATACTCGGGGCCAAATCTCGCCCTTTTAAAGCTTGGACAATGGCTCAAGATTTTTCTCTATGCATCACTCATAGCCGCGGTGTTCTTCGGGACGGCGATATACCACTTCCAGCCTGCGATCAATTTTGTCATCCAATTCGTGATCATAGCGTTGCTCATAAGCGCGTTCATTGCGTTTTGGCAGGCGACGACCGGGAGAACACGGGTTACCCGAGTGCTCAAGTATTACTGGACCGTCCCTACAACACTGGCGATTATAGATCTTGTCCTGTATCTGGCAGGCGTAAGGTACATGCACTTCCTATTCGGATGGGCGGGACTGTAAAATGACATCAGGATTTCTTAACGACCTGATACGGTCGTTCTTGGTCGGGTTAACGGGAAAAACGTCAACCGTCAAGAGCCCCGCAGAGGTTGAGGTTCCGGCGACCTACCGCGGCGTGCCTATGATAGATCCGGAAAAATGTGTTTTGTGTGGCCGCTGTGGAAAAGTCTGCCCTGCCGGGGCTATCGCACTGCGAACGAGTGCCTCTGAGAAAAGTGTGCGCATATTCGTGGGACATTGCGTATTTTGCAGCGAGTGCGCGATGATTTGTCCGGTTTCCGCCATCACTATGAGCAAGGTCTGGGATACGGCAGTTACCGACAGACTCTCTCGAGATACGATGAGCGAGCGCGAGACAAAGCGTCGGCCAAAGCCGAAAGAGAGGCAAGAGTCTGACACCGTGGCAAGCGAGCATCAAGACCCAGCTCCTACACCTAGCGCCTCCACGCCAACGCTCCCTGCAGATGATGAAAGTGGCCCAACTAAGAGTAAAAGTGACGTTTGAAGGCACGCTTAGCTTTTTCACTGCTCAACGCCGCTGACCCCTTTTTTTGTATTCATCAAGCAAAGCAAGCAACATTTTTAAAAACTTGCGTGCGAATCTCACGTACTGAGCGTGACATGGACAAGAATACTACATTACATGATGTGATAATCGTCGGTGGCGGACCAGCGGGATTGACAGCGGCAGTCTACGCAGCGAGAAAGATGTTAGATGTGCTACTTATTACGCAGAACATCGGCGGCCAGGCACTTTACAGCCTCGACGTCGAGAACTACATGGGCTATCAGTTCATATCGGGCCAAGATCTAATGGATCGCTTTGAAAAGCAAGTCGAAAAGTACAACATAAAAAAAGCATTTACAGAAGTAAAAAGCGTAGGCAAAGAGACTGATGCGTTTACAGCGCGCACCGAGAAGGGCGAGGAGTATCGCGGAAAGACCATTATTATTGCTACGGGAAAAAAGTCCAGAACGCTCAATGCCAAAGGCGTGGACAGATTGATCGGACGCGGAGTCAGCTATTGTGCCACGTGCGACGCGCCGCTCTTTATGGACATGGACGTCGCGGTTCTAGGCGGCGGGAACTCAGCGATCACCGCTGCATATGAGTTAATGAGCATTGCACGTAAGGTCTATCTCGTCAACCGGAGCCCGTGGAAGGCAGACGAAGTATATTTGGAGAAAATTCGCGATGCCCCAAACATCGAACGCCTTGTCGGCTATGAGCTCATTGAAGTGACGGGAGACGACGCGCTGAACGCAGCGGTGCTCCGCAACCTCTCTGACGGCTCATCAGTCACGCTTCCGGTCGCGGGCATTTTCATCGAGATCGGCCTCATTCCAAATTCGAACATTGTAAAAGACTTAGTCTTACTCAACAAAAATAACGAAATTGTCGTCAGCTGCGATTGTTCGACGAGCCTTCCCGGTATTTTCGCAGCAGGCGACGTTACCACCGTTCCTGAGAAACAAATCATCGTCGCGGCGGGTGAGGGCGCTAAGGCCGCGATAAGCGCCTACAAGTACTTATTAAAAGAAGGGGAACATGCTATAATCGGCTATTGAACGCGGAGCCGACGTGGGGTGACCCTATGGCTGAGGTAGTGACCGTCAATCTAACAAGATGTGAAAACTGTGGCGTCTGTGAAATGGCGTGCGCCGAGCGACACGGCGGAAAAGCGCGCTTGAAAGTGAAAGACGTGCTACAGTCGAGAGGGCTCATATTCAACGACGAAGCGCTCCCTATCATATGCAAACAGTGTGAGAATCCCGCGTGTGTCGAAGTGTGCAAGCCGAAGGCTCTCATACGGGAGAATGGCGTCATATATATCGACGAAGAGAAATGCATCGGCTGCGGAAAATGCGCGAAGGTCTGCCCGTTCAATGCAATCTTCATCGATGAGAGGCCAGGCACACCAACGCCTGAACCGCACGAGCCGAGCATACTGTTCATGCTGTTTGGCAGACAAGAAAAGACCGCCGAGGCGGGACGCAAGCGAAAGCCCAAAACGACGCGAAGGGCACTTAAGTGCGACAGATGCAAAGGGTATCAAAACATGGCCTGCCTCGAAGCGTGCTATTTCAAAGCGCTCTCCTTACGAGATTTGAGCGCTCTGACTGACAGTGGCAAACGCGAGCACGCTGCGCTATTAGAACAACAGCTCACCAAGAAAGAAGCTAGTAGCGAGACTTGACGATGGCGTTTGCGCTCCTGTCAAAAAAAGCTCAACTGCGCAACTTCTTTTCGCGGTTAACCTTATATTTTCGGCACTCTTACGTACCGAGAGGCTACGATGGACGTCCTGCTTGTTAATCCCCCGGACATCGCGTCCAAATATAAGGACGTGTTAGGTTTAACTGCACCCCCGCTCGGCCTCGCGTACATTGGCGCAGTCTTGGAGCAAAATAGCGTCAAGGTCACCATTTTAGATGCGCCCGCGCTCGATATGGACTTACAGGGGTATCAGCGTAAGCTTGCTAAAATGCACGTCGATTTACTTGGTGTGCAGACAACAACGCCGACGATCAAGCAAGCTCTCGCGGTAGGAAGAGTCACGAAAGAGCTTCGCCCTGATTGCACCGTGACGATGGGGGGGTATCACGCGACCTTCATGCCAGAGCAACTC
>JBAULJ010000132.1:0-16203 GCA_049578125.1 Halobacteriota archaeon | reverse complement strand
CGCGAATCCCCTATTCTGCCGAGCGCGTCTGCAGCACGCTCGCGCACAAATTCATCCGGGTCGTTTAGCGCCAGAATAAGCGGATCAGTTGCGTTCTGGTCTCGCAGTTTTCCCAATGCGTCAGCGGCGTTCCATCTGACATCAACGTCTATATCCTGAAGTGACTTGATAAGCGAGCCGGTCGCAGTCTTACTTCTGATATTGCCGAGAGCTTCGGCGGCGTTTCTGCGGACGTACCTATTGACGTCTTGCAAAGTCCCGATAAGAGGGGCAATGGCCCTTGTATCTCCGATCTGTCCGAGGGCGAGCGCAGCGTTCCATCGGACAAACCAATCGACATCACTCAGAGCTGAGCACAAGGGGACTACCGCTTCATCATCCCACACTTGGCCGAGAGCTGCAGATGCGGCTCGGCGAACGTGCCTATTCTCGTCGTCGAGTGCTTTTACAAGAAACAAAACTGCGCCTTTCTCGTCGCTATTTCCGAGAGCTACGGCAGCTTTCGTCCGGATAAAGGGATCTTTGCTATTTAGTTGTCGAATTAACGGTTCAAGCACGTTTTTCCACTCTCCCTAGTACACGACACACTTCCTTTGCAGTGGTTGCGCAGCTTCTGAGCCTGCTCAACAAGCTCGCTTCATTGATAAACTGCCTTTAAGGATATTGCCTTTTCCACGGAATTACCAGCGATCCGCTCTCAAGTGCTTTCATATAGCACAACTCTTCACCAGCGTTCGCGGCGTCGGTGATTTCTTGGGAAGTCGTTATTACCTTGAAGATCACTCGAAGTATGGTGTTATCACATGCAGATAAGCGTACGTAACAAGCTTGCTGGAACGGTCAAAGAAGTGAAACTGGGTGCCGTAATGGCAGAGATCGTCGTACAAGTAGGTGACAACCAACTCGTTTCAGCCATCACAAAAGATGCTGCTGAGGACCTTGCGCTCAAAGCGGGCGACAAAGTCACGGCGCTGGTGAAATCAACTTCTGTGATGATTCAAAAGTGAAATAAAAACGGTGGCACGAATTCAGACCACCGCCCCTCTTTTTTGCAGTATAGTTAATTAGGGTTTATAGTATCAAAACGCATTCAATGCCGAACGCGTAACGTCAATAGTCGATCGCAAACAGCAACCCTCGCATCGTCATTAATTTCTTCTCCTTTTTTGCAAAAAACTCCTTTTAGCCTGGGAAACAGCTCAAGATTGACTACCGACGCAATGTTCGCAAAAAAGCTAGGTTCGTGGGAATATATATGCTGTTCTTGCTAGTTAGCCGGCGGTAGTCACGCGTCGCAGCATTGTCATCTGCGTCAGTACGCCAATGCCGAGACTACGGAACGAAAACACGGAACGGAGGCGAGTTGCTTCGCCAGCCAGGATGCAAAAGTATTTGTTTGATTTTTGCCCTCCGTTTAGATGTGAAACTGATTATCATTATTGGAGACGGGATGGCAGATGAGCCGCTTAACGCTCTGCAAGGCAAGACGCCGCTCGAGTATGCGCAAACGCCACACTTGGATGCAGTGGCACGTTCCGGTTCGACAGGTCAGTTTTACGCGATAAAGCCAGGCATCAAAGTTGACAGCGACGCTGCTCACTTAGCGATGCTCGGTCAGGACGTGGACATTAGCTCTTCAAACCGTGGGGCGTATGAGGCGCTTGGAGCAGGCCTCGCCCTCGGCCCTACAGACGTCGGTTTCCGGGTCAACTTCGCCACCATCGATGACCAATTCGTGCTGATCGACGGCAGGGCGGGCAGGATCAAAAGCGAAGCGAAGCAACTCGAGGATGCGGTCAACGAAACGGTCGAATTAGACGCTATCTCTTTTGAGTTTAAGCAAACCCTTGGCTTCAAGGGCGCTTTCGTGTTGCAGGACGACGATTTTACCGTCGACGTAAGTCTGCCAACGCAATACGGTGTCGGAAGGCGCATCTGGGCGCGACCAATGGTCGAGAGCACCAAAGCACTGCACACAGCAAACACGCTCAATGAGTTTATGTCAAAAACCAACGATGTCTTGAAAAGTCATCCACTCAATGCGCAGCGCCTAACCGAGCATAAGCCACCCGCCAATGTTGTGATGCCGTGGGCGGCGGGACAGATAAGTCGGTTGAACCCAACTATAACGAAGTACGGCAAAGGTCTATGCATCGCGGCTGCGCCCGTCATTAAGGGTGTGTGCAAGTACTCCGGCATGGACATCGTCGACGTGCCAGGCGCGACCGGCGAATATGACACGGACACCCTGGCAAAAGGCAAGACGGCGCTCGAACACTTGGGCGACTACGATATTGTACTGATCCACGTCGAAGGAACAGACGAAGCCAGTCACGACGGTAACGTCGAGGGAAAACTGATCACAATTGAGAAAATTGACGCGATGGTTGGCTACTTGCTCGAACGCACAGACATCGCACAAACCCGATTCGCGCTCCTCGCCGATCACGGATCTTCTTGCCTCACACACGATCACATGACGACTGACGTTCCGATATCAGTCTGCGGCTCAGGAGTTGGCGCAGACGACGTACAGCAGTATAACGAGAAATCAGCTTCAAAGGGACGGTTGAATACGCTCTTCGGCAGACAGCTCATGCCGTTTCTTGCACGATCACGAGTGTAACTGCTTTTCAATCATGCGAGTCACTGTGCGAGACGACCTGAAACGTGTGACGCCCTGTGAACACGGCGGCAGAATCGTTGAAGCCTCAGAGGCAATGCCGAGCGTGCTCGACTATAGCGCAAACTTCAACCCGTACCTGCACCCGCGGGTCAAATCCGCGATCAAGGAAGCCGTGAAGGCAGCTTATCATTATCCCGATCACACCTACAAAAGATTCAGAGAGACCGTTGGTGAATATCTCGCGGTGCCCTCCGATGCGATTGTGCCGGGAAACGGGTCAGTCGAACTGATCCGGCTTTGTGCGTGGGCGTTTCTTGAAAAAGGCGACAAAGTGATAATTCCGGCTCCGACCTTCGGCGAGTATGAGCTCGCGTGCCGTTTAAGCGGCGCTGAGCCTTTGATCGTGCCTTTCTGGAATGAGCAGGCGTTCAAGCGGGACCTTTTCAGCGCCTTGGCCGACGAGGACATCAGCATGGTGTTCTTGTGCAATCCGAACAATCCGACGGGCAAAGGACTTGCACGGGAAACGGTAACTGACGTCGCTTCCAAGTGTCGCGAGACTCAAACGTTCTTGCTCGTTGATGAAGTCTTCATAGAACTCTCCGACCCGCGACAAAGCGTCGCAAGCGCTAATCTCGACGATGCGTTTGTCCTCAGGTCACTTACTAAGTCTTTTTCAATTCCCGGCATCCGCGCGAGCTACGGCGTTACTAACCTCGATCTTGCGCACGTCTTAAACAGCATAAGACTTCCTTGGAACCTCAATTCTATTGCAGAAGCAGTAACCGTCGCTTTGCTGGAGGACTGCGAGTCTTATCTTGATGCGTCGCGAACGAAAATCGCCGCTCAGCGACGGTGGCTAATGCGTGAACTCGAAAAGATATCCGGGTTTGAACCGCTTGAAAGCGACGCAAACTTCGTTATGGTCAATGTTGCCGGGACTTCTCTCTCCTCGAGTGAATTTGCCTTGGGAATGAAGCGGCACGGATGTCTGGTCCGAGATTGCCAGTCGTTTAGATTGACCGGGCACGACTACATACGGATTGCGGTGCGGACGAAGGCAGAAAACGCGCGCTTGCTCGACGCTATCAAACGAGTCGTTGGCCAAAAAGCGTGACTCGTTTGCGCTTGCCCGGCCTCGTCACTGCGACGGGCTCGCCCCCCCGATGAAAGTTTCATATTCAAGGAGTCGCGTAGTAGAGGAGGGGAGTACACGATGACGGAAGTATTATTGCTTACTCACAAAGGTTGCCCGGTGTGTCCGATAGCGAATAGCTTTTGGGAGAAACTGCAGCAGAGCTGTGATTTTGATTATCAACATATTGAGGTATACACGCCTGAGGGCCTCCAGCTGATTCGTCAGTATAACATCCGAAGCGTTCCAACCACACTTATCGACAAGAAAGTGGAGTTTGTCGGCGTGCCGGACCGCGACAAGGCGCTTGCGAAAGTCAATTGCGTCAATTCGAAGCAGTAGTTGCCTGCGGCACTTAATGAGCGATGTTATAGATAAGCGCCTCGAGCTGAATTCTCTCGTTCAGCCCCTGGAGCCGTGCGTAGTCTGCGTTGCCCAACGTCACCAGAAGCTTAGCGAGCGCTTCTTCAGGCAGCGGTATCCCGCGAACGTGAGCTCGCATTTGGTTGAGGATTTCACTACCGCTAAGACCGGTTTCCAGCAGAAGGCGATCGAGGACCCCTCTCGCCTTTGAAGCATCGTTTTGCAATGCAAGTTGCACCAGCTCCGAAACCCCCTCAGGGTTCATGCGCTCTGCAAGCGTATCTAACTCGAGCGGGTGAGCATCAGAAGAATTGCTTTCTGCCACCATCTGGAGCAGCGTTAGCGCTTGTCGAAGATTGCCGTCACTAAGACGTGCGATCGACAGACATCGTTCGTCTGACAACGCGAAGCCTTCGTCGGTTGCGATTCGGTGCAGGTAGGTGAGCATGGTGTCGGCGGGGAGCTGTGTGAAATGCATCGGCAAACAGCGCGATCTGATGGGAATAATAACTCGCGACGGCCGCTCGGTAGCTAAGATAAATTTGCATGTCCGACTATAACGTTCAATTGTTCTCCGCAGCGCTTGCTGAGCGTCCAGCGTCAAGGCATCGGCCTCGTTGATAAACAGAATTCGGTACGGAGCAGCTAGCGGAGCGATTCCCGCAAGCCGATTCATAATCAGCTTGAAATTGTCGAGCACGCCCTTTCGCGCGTCGTAAAAACGCGCCAAGCTGCGTGACGCCTCGAGGTACTTTCGGCCTTGTTCAAAGATGTTCGACGCATTGAGCTCTGTGAAGTTGCCTTCCCAAACGTCGCCGAAAAGCTCTCTCGCAACGACTTCAGCGGCTGAACTCTTGCCCGTCCCTGCTGGGCCGCTGAAGAGTAGATTCGGCAAGTTCTTGCTCTCGACAATTCGCTGCAGCTGAACCTTGACAACCGATTGGCCCAGAATCTCCTCGAACGATCGCGGCCGGTATTTCTCCACCCAAAAGAAGTCTAAGTTCCCGTTAGCCCCACGCATTCGTGTCGCCTCTCTCCTAATCCATAACTCTCTGCAAAAGCCAGATGGGGGATGTTATCAATGGTCTTGCCCGCCAGCCTTTCGTCGACCGTTCTCAAAAGCTCAAGACCCGCGCAGTCGATTGCCACGGGGTCCGTTCCCCCAAGCACGTAGCCGAGATGCGCTTTCCTGCCGCCGTGACGCAGTTCTTGAGCATTGACGAGTGTTTCGACTACATCGACTATGAAGATGTCGAACGGTTCGAGCACGGCCGCTTCAGCGATACTTTTGTGTAGATTCAAGCCGCTAGCGTGTAAGCGGACGCGTTCTGTCGGCCTAACCAATCCAAATTGGTTCTTCACGGCGCCTGTCAGCGTGCAAATGCTGTGCGTTTTCAGCACGGGCAGTGAGATTTTCAAATCGAACGACCGCGGAACCGTCGACAGCGAGATGCCAAACCCACGGTCGCTCCGCCTTTTCGCAAACGGACCCTTGTTTAGATTGACGAAGTCAACGCCGTGCTCATCGCAAACACGCTTCAGCGGATGATGCGTGGACACGCCTCGCGTCTTTCGATCGAAAAACGCTTTTAAGGAAGCATCAAACGCAGGTCCATCCCCTACCGTTAGGGCGTGGTCTGAGAGGTACTCTAGGACCGTATCGAGAAGCTGCGGATCGGTGGTCGTCGGGTACGGCTCTTTTGAAACAAGATTCGGTTTGATGAAAATTGACGACGCTGAGGCGATCTTATCGCTGAATTGATCGAGTGCCCTTGCTACAAAATCGTACTTCGTGGCGCCATCTGCTTTTTCTTTGAAGACTCTCGACATCTTTCCAAACTAATATTTGTCACTTGCAATAAACTACTTTTTGATGACCGCGTCAGAAAAAACGTGGGAAGCGTGTCGCATCGAAATACTGTCTCTTCTGGACGAAATCGATGCGGCCTCTGCCAAGACTCAGAGCACAGAACGGCTCTTGCAAATACTCTATGGGCACGGCGGATACGACAAGCTCTCGGTAGACCGGGCGCTTAAGAACCTCGATTCCAGGTTATTGCTCAAGATAGACGCGGCGGAGCGTTCGATCTTCTGTGGCACTAGGTAACGCCGACGCTCCATAAACTCGTCACGGCTTCTCTAGGTGTCAATCTCTGCTCGCGCTCACTTTGAGTTGTCTTCCGGCTCTCGCGCTTCTTCCTTGGAGTCTATAGGTATGCTTCTGACCCTCCGACTTTCTGCGCTAACGAGTGAACTGTTTTTTCGTTCAACCTCGGTTTCTGCCTCGTCTATCGGAATTTGCCGTGGTCGCTCCTTGTGAGGTTCTGAAGTAGACGGAACTGTCGGCCCGAGAGGTCGTGTGTCGGCAGGCGGCTCATTGTCGCCGTCGCGAAGTAGTCTTAAAAAGAGAAAGGCCAAAACCACTAGGAGAATAAGGATTGTGGCTGCGATCACTAACCCTGTCGGAAACACGAATCCGTTGAAAGGCTGTGCGCCAATACTTGAAGTGTTTTCGACTCTTGAAATCGGAACAATGATACGGGTAGTATTGTCAGCTATCAAAGGGAAGTTCGCTTGCGTTGAGTTACTCGGCGTAGCAGATTGAAATGCTAATACGCGTGGCTCTGAAATCGCATTTAAGCGTGGATTTGACTCCAGATGTTGATTTGTCTGGCTGTTCGGCACCGCCGTTCCGGCCCAAAAAGCTTCTGTCACGCAGGCTGTTGCGAGAAACGCTACAAGCAAGCTTGCTACGAGAAGCGAGGCTTTTCTTATCATGAGCTGTCGACAGTTCCGACAGAGGTGTTAAGCATACAAGTAGCCTTCGATGTGGTTTTTCCTAGGAGTTGCTACCCATCAAGACTGTGACGGCACAGAAGAAATGCCCGCGAAGGTCTGGTTGAATCGCAGCAAAACGGGGTCTTTTTCGTGCAGTGTTTCCCCCCTCCCTTGAATTATGCGCCCTGCGTGAAAACTCACTTAGCGCCGTGTCGTCAGGTCTGCAGATGTTGGCCTCGGTAGGATGCAGCGTCTCCGAGGAATTCTTGGATTCTCAAGAGCTGGTTGTATTTCGCGTTGCGGTCACTCCGGGCTGGTGCGCCAGTTTTGATGAACTCTGAGCCCAATGCGACTGAAACGTCGGCAATCGTCGTATCCTCGGTCTCTCCTGATCGGTGGCTTACAACGACCGAATACCCATTCCGAAAGGCAAGAGTTGCGGCATCGAAGGCTTCGGACATCGTCCCAATTTGGTTTAGCTTCAGGAGCAAAGCGTTTGCCGCTCCGAGACTTATGCCTTGCGAGAGTCGCTCGACGTTCGTGACGAACAAATCATCCCCTACAATGGTCGTCCCTCGGAGTCGTGACGTTATCTGGGCGAAGTCTTCAAAAGCATCCTCGCTGAATGGATCTTCAATGAGTATTAGGGGATATCGGTCGACCAAATCCTCGTAGTAATTGCTGAGTTCTGCGGAAGAGAGTCGGTTGCCGTCCACGGAATACGTGTTTGTTGCCTTGTCGTAGAACTCAGAGGCAGCACAGTCAACGCCGAGCCGCATCTCCTGAACGTAACCTGCCTTGCCGATGGCCGTCATTATCGCGTCAAGTGCCTCAGAAGATGAATGAAGCGGGGGGGCGAAACCACCCTCGTCTCCTACATTTGTGGCCCCTAGTCCATATTGCGCCTGCAAAACACGCTTGAGCTCGTGATAGGTCTCGACGCCCATTCTGAGGGCGTCGGAAAACGTCTCCGCTCCTATCGGTATGATAAAAAACTCTTGAATGGACAGCGCGTTTCCAGCATGCGCCCCTCCGTTAATGACGTTCATCAATGGCACGGGCAACGTGCAAGCATTCGGGCCGCCCAAGTACTCGTAAAGGTGCATGTTGACTGAATTCGCGGCTGCGCGGGCAACGGCCATTGAAACCCCTAGGATGGCATTTGCTCCGAGATTAGACTTGTTAGAAGTCCCATCGAGGTCGTTCATAGATTGATCTATGCTTCGCTGCGTTCGAACGTCCATCCCGATGAGTTCCTCTGCTATAATTGCGTTGACGTTGCTGACCGCCCGCAACACGGATTTCCCGCCGAAGTCCGTTTCGTGGTCTCGAAGTTCAAGCGCTTCGTTTGATCCAGTGGATGCGCCGGAAGGCACGATCGCCCTGCCGAAGCCACAACCCGTGAGAACTTCTACCTCCACCGTAGGATTTCCGCGCGAATCGAGGACTTGTCTTCCTAAAACTCCTTCGATTTCGAACATAATTCCAGTATCTTTTACGTTATTCAATCTTAAATGCTGTTCAATCTTAATCTTATCGCTAACGCAAGCCCCCTCGTTGCTTCAAACGTGATCTATATTGGCCTGTACGCGTTGCTGAGCGAGGAGAGCACAGTCTCGCGCCATAAATTCTTTATAGCCTGCCCTCCGTCCGCAGAGGGCTTCCCTTTTCTTGTCGATAGCACAAAGCAGCCCCTACCAGGTGTTTCGCTTACGGATCGCCCGTAAGATAGCGGATGTGTGGCACAATGCGCGCGCGGTTCATCGCTTAGACAATTTTAAATCCTCGCAGCTGCAATTTGGAGCGCATGTTTGGGAAGCGATTCTCCCAGGACGGTCTTGTTTGCGGCGTTAGTTTGAACGTCTTAGTCCTTGGGATTGTGAGTCTGTTTGCCGACATGAGCACAGAGATGATTTATCCGCTCATTCCGCTTTTTCTAGTTAGCGCGCTCGGCGCAACGTTCATTGACGTGGGTCTTATTGAGGGCGTTGCTGAAAGTACAGCAAGCATACTGAAGATAGTCTCAGGGTATCTCTCCGACAGATTCGGGAAACGCAAGTCCTTGGTGTACTCTGGCTATGCGATTGCTGCGATCGCAAAGCCACTGTTGGCATTCACAACCGCGTGGCAACAAGTCTTGGCGATTCGGTTCGTTGATCGCCTGGGTAAGGGCATAAGAGACTCAGCGCGTGATGCCATCATATCTGAGTCAAAGAGTCTCGGGGTGGGCAGGTCGTTCGGCTTTCAACGCTCTCTCGACACACTAGGGGCTGTTATCGGCCCGCTTATCGCGATAGCTCTGTTTGGCATACTCAGCTTTAGAGGGCTGTTCCTCCTCGCATTCATTCCAGGCATACTTGCCACCGCTCTTGTGGTTTTTTTCGTCAAAGAGACTGCCGTCGGGCCGCGACGCAAACAGTTGTACAAAGTATCTTTTAGGTCGTTCGACGCGAACTTTCGCATCTTTCTTTTGGGGCTCGGTCTCTTCTTTGTTGGAAATTCAAGCGACGCTTTCCTCTTTTTGCGTGCGCAAAACCTCGGCGTCCCGACGCTCGTGATACCGCTACTCTATCTTATTATGAACGTCATCTATGCGGTTTCTGCATTTCCGTTTGGCATCGTCTCCGACAAAATTGGACGCAAGGCGGTACTTGTGATAGGCTTTGCGATCTTTTTCATGGTCTATGTGGGATTTGCATTCGCCTCGTCCGCACTTGTTGTTTGGGTCCTTTTTCCAGTGTACGGACTCTACTACGGTCTTACTGACGGGGTGTCCAAAGCGCTCGTGTCCGATCTCGCCCCTCCGCATCTCAAAGCCACCGCATTTGGTACGTATTACTTCGTCGTCGGCGCTGTTGCTTTTCCAGCAAGCCTGATTGCTGGTACGCTCTGGCAGACCGTCGGCCCTACGTTTGCCTTTCTCTACGGCTCGTTCATGGCCGTAGCCGCCGCGTTGACAATCGGCTTTTTCGTGCGCAGTGACCGACCAATCCATACGTAACAAGGGTCTGCTTCAAGCACCGCTTGAAGGGCTTTAGCGAAGCGTGTCCTGCGGTGCAGTGCGAGCCCAAGCGCAACGAGAACGACCGCAAGTTCAACCGACGTTGTGCTGAACCGATTCACGCTTCCGCCCAGTTGAAGAGCGCCGTTTGTGGGGTCTTTTGACAAATAACGATAGCCGCTGTAAGAAATTTTATATAGAACAACAACTCTAGTAATTTCGGAGGTTAGCATAGTGATTGGTGGTCAACCGATTCTCATTCTCCGTGAAGGAACACAAAGGACGAAGGGCAGGGAAGCCCAGTCTATGAATTTTACAGCATGCAGGGCCGTAGCTGAAGCAGTGCGAACTACGCTCGGACCAAAAGGCATGGACAAGATGCTCGTTGACTCAATGGGTGAGGTAGTCATAACAAACGACGGCGCTACGATATTGAAGGAAATGGACATCGAGCATCCTGCAGCAAAGATGATAGTCGAGGTCGCTAAGACGCAGGATGATGAAGTAGGCGACGGCACAACAACAGCTGTTATCTTGGCAGGCGAATTACTAAAGAACGCAGAGGAACTACTTGAGCAAGATATCCACCCGACAGTCATTGAAAAAGGCTACAACCTCGCTGCAGAAAAAGCGATTGAGGTTGCAGAATCGCTGTCTCGCAGCGTTTCGATCAGCGACGACGATCTGTTGAAAAAGATTGCTCAGACGGCGCTCACGGGCAAGGGCACCGACGTGGGAAAAAACATTCTTCCCGGGCTCGTGGTTGAAGCGGTCAAAAACGTCGTGCAAAAGGTCAACAAGAAGTTCAAAGTCGATGAGGAAGACATCAAAATTGAAAAGAAAGTCTCTGGTTCTGTCTCTGATTCGGAACTCGTAAAGGGCGTCGTCGTCGACAAAGAACGCGCTGCTGAGGGAATGCCGCGAAAAGTATGCGATGCGCGGATCCTCGTCTATGATCAGCCACTGGAGCTAACCAAAACCAAAACTGATGCCAAAATCAAAATAAAGGATCCTACCCAAATGAAGCTCTTTATGGAACGCGATCACGAAGCGCTCATCGAAAAGGCTGACAAGATTCTGGCAAGCGGTGCAAACGTCATCTTTTGCCAGAAGGGTATCGATGATCTTGTCCAATGGCACTTTTCGCGGAACAATGTGATGGCAGTAGAGAACGTCAAACGAGAGGATATTGAGACGATTTCTAAGGTGACAGGCGCCCGGGTCGTATCCAGCTTAGACGATCTAAGCCCCACTAACTTGGGCCAAGCAGGCGAGGTTGAAGAAACCACTGATATCGAATCGAGCTGTGATACCTGTGGCATTGACTAGAGAGAGGTCCCAGTAATGATAACAATAAAAGACTGTAAGAACCCCCGCGTCGTAAGTATTGTCGTTCACGGAGGCGCCGATCATATCGTCGAAGAGACGCACAGAGCTGTGTATGATGCGGTTCGAGTACTTCAAGCTTCGATCGAAGACGGCAAGGTCGTCGCAGGCGGAAGCGCTCCAGAAGTAGAGATTGCCATGCAACTGCGCGATTATGCTTCAACGCTCAGTGGGAGGGAGCAGCTGGCAGTCACCGCATTTGCCGAAGCGATCGAGATGATCCCAAAAACGCTTGCCGAAAACTCGGGTTTAGATCCGATGGACTCGCTCGTTGGCTTGAGGACTGCTCACGAATCGGGAAATAAAACGATGGGGCTTCAGATTTCAACAGGAAAAGCCACAGACATGTGGCCTGACGTGGTCGAGCCTCTGAGAACTAAGAAGCAGGCTATCTTATCGGCCACCGAAGCTGCGAACATGATCCTTCGAATCGATGACGTGATTCAAGCCGCCACGTTTTCGAAGGGGCCATCCGAAGAGGAAATGGCGGGCATGTCCGATCAAATGATGGATCAAATATAAATCTAGTGCTGCTGCAGAAGTTACGGCATCTGCGGCACTCATCTCTTTTTTTTGTCAACGGCTCCGGCATTGCCGTCAATCTACGGCTGTCCTGGGACTGTAAGAAGAATCGTGAAGATTCGTGTCAATTTCACAGTGCCGTATTTTTTTCTATAAGAAGTACCCATCAGCTTCGTCTTTTGTGACCCCTACATAGGAGCTCATGGTTTCGCAGGTAGGGCATATCTCGGGAGGATTTTCGCCATAATGTACGTCGTCACAAACCGTGCAGTGGAAGTACCGCTTCATAATCCTCAAAAAAAGCTCTGATTATTTAGCTCTTTTGCTATAGCGTCTGGAAACCGCTCCTTTACTCGCTTCAACCGCGTGTATAAGCTTGGCAAGCGCTAGCGGTAAGCGCCAGACGAATCTCGGCAACAAGAGAAGAGCGCTTACGGTACTATGAACCGCGAGGATACAGCGCGTTTAAACAGTAGTTATCAGGAAGCTGGCTCGTGTGCTGAGCCCTGTGAGGCGGCTTCTACCCGCCGAGCGTGATATCCTGCTCGCCGTACCAATTGAGAGCCGCGAAGAATTGTTCAGGCTTGAAATCAGGCCAATATTCATCGACAATGTAGATATCTGAGTAAACCGATTGCACCGGCAAAAATCCACTTAGTCGTCTTCTACCACCCCAGCGAATGATCAAATCAATGCGGGAAACGTCCGACGATCGTATCATGTCCGTGACGTTTCCGCTGCGCGGTGTTGATTTAGGTTTGGCAAAGAGAGGGCTCAAGTCCCACTGCCAGCCATAGTTGACTAGGAAGTTCACCTTTATTTTTCCCGTGCCAAACTTGGTTCTTTTTGTGTACGGGCGGAGCTCCTGTGGGAACATCGGGGAGTCTGTATCTCCGACGACAAGCAGGCAAGCGTCTTCATGCTTGAGAATCTCGACGCCGTTGATACACGCGTTTTGGAAAGCTCTTCTCTGCTCTTGGGTTCTTTTCGTATTGTCTTGAGTGAAGCCGTATGTGGTGACCTCTTTGACACCAACGTTCGTACAAAGTCTGAGCAATTCTAGTCCGGGCGACAAGCCAGCTTCGTAGCCCGCTTTTTTTGGCAAACCCCGAGCGACTGCCCACCGACGGTTCCCATCGGGAATGATGCCGATGTGGCGCGGTATTCGAGTCATGTGAAGACGTAGTATTACGACAGGTGGCGACTTTATCTTGCTCAAGGTTCATAAGCTTTGTCTAGCCCACTTTTAGCGTTTGTGCGTGTTCTTGCGAGTTATTTTCACACTTTGAGCTTCGAAGCTTGCTAGGCCGCGAAAGTGAAATCAGTGCCACACCCCGTTGCAGTTCGCAACATGGGGACTTGACGAAAGCCGGTAACCTAAGGGCACCTCATAGATTTGATATAGCTTGTCTCGAGCGTTGCACGACGTAGTTCGCTAGGCACGAATGCGAAGCAAAAGCGGGTAGCAGCTTCGCAGCGATTTTGTCGTGACGCGGGGCAATGATTATTGCTAAGCAAGTCGTAAAGCTAAGGGATAGCAAAGTTGGAAGTAACTGCCGTGGAGCCGAAAGAAAGCACCAAAGAACATCGTGAAGCTACCGTTTGGGGTGTACATTTGTCTGAAGCGCATAATCTGACAAAGGAGGAACGAGAAGAGCTCTTATTTAAGCTAAATCGACTCTTCACGTTTATCGGTACAGAAATACCGGAAGAGATCGAACTTGACGGGCAAGTCGTTGCGCTCCACGAAGTCATGTGGCGTTTGGTCAATCATGATAGGGAACTCACTCCTGAAGAATGTACGGCAGTTCAAAGGCTTTACGTGGCCATCGAGAGAAAAATACGCGAAATCGAATCTGCCATTAGAAGCCAGGATATCGATGAGCACGAAGCCCTCGCTTTGTATGCAGAAGCGCAAGGGCTGATTCGCGCTGCTGTTGAACTGCGAGACTTTGAGAAAGGCAAGCCCCTCAACAATTACGTTAAGGCTACGTCGACAAATAGAAACGAGGCCCAAAAAAGGTGGCTTAGCTATCTTAAAAAGATAAAATAAACTTCTCTCGGAGATTATTTTTCTGTCGTAGTCTCGTGAACGCGACAAGGTGAGGGACGTGGGCGCCTCGCTGAGAGCGTTCAAAAGCCTGTCGACTCTTCGCTGTCACAAAGTATTTCTTGTGCTATTTGGAGATTCGCAAACAGATCGTCACACGAAGCCACCACAGTTCGCAGATTGTCCGCTCTCACTACTACCAGCACTTTTTTCCCTATCGGCTTCATGCGTATTTCTGGCGTGTTATCAGGCTGAAGAGCTTCGACAAGTGAGGACGCTTGCGGATGCTCGTAAACGAGGATTGCAGTGATCATAGTGTGCTGGGGTGGGAAATGGCGCTGGCATAATCCGCTTCGTGTGCTAGGCTGGCTTGCCACCACGTTAGGTTGCTGCGCCTGCTTTTAGAAACCGTGAGAAGAAGTGCAAGCACGTTATCGTGAGATCAGCATCTCTACGGTATCGAGCCGGTAAGACCACTCACTCGGCAGTACGGCCCTGCTCTTGTAGTAGTTCACAAGCCTTCGAATCTTCGACTCTGTAAGTTGAAGGGCTCGTTTATTGTGGAGGTCCTTCTTGTTTTCCTCAAGATGATCTCTGAGATTTAGCGCCTTAGTGATAAGATTGAACAGATCTTCGGGGAGTTCAGGGGCGACCCCGCCATCGCGAAGCACTTCAGTCAGACTCTTCTTCGTCACCGATTTGACGTTCGGTATGCCGTACGTGTCCCTCAGAACGATGCCGATTTGGCTCGAAGAAAGCCCGCTGTTTCGCAGCTCCACGACCAGCTTCTGCACTTCTTCTGGGGTCATAGTAATGGGAACAGTACTTTTCAGCGGCCTAGTCGATCCAGACACTCCTTTCCTTCTCGCGTACATTCGCGCCATTTGAGCTCCTTGTTCCTGTCAGATACGTTTCTGACGTGCGATGGGGTGTGCTACTCTATGATCTCCTTTTATATAACTGTCGATGCCCATTTCAAGAACAGCTCTGCGGCTTTGCTGCGGTGTGATATAGCATTCTTCTCGTCGATCATCATCTCCCCAAAAGTGCGACCCTCGTGCTCGAAGATGGGGTCGAATCCGAAACCGCCCCGGCCTCGTGAACTGACTATGCGTCCTTCGACTCGTCCACGGAACAGCCGGATATCGTGATAATAGCTTCCGATGAGTGACTCAAATCGCGCCGCTGCCCCTTCTCCGATAAGTTTGACCAAGCCGCGGTTACCTACAGTCCTGTGGACGTACGACGAGAACGGCCCCGGGAACCCATGGAGAGCATCAACGAAGAGACCAGAATCTTCAATGATAAATGGTGCCGGGAACTTTTTCTGGCAGTAAGCAAGTCCATACCGAACGACGTCTTCCAGCGTGTCAGCTTGCAGCTCCGGGTAAGGCGCACTGATGTGGTTTATCGTTAATTCGAAATGCTTGGCTTTGGCTTGGAGCTCTGCTACCTTCGCTTGGTTTTGCGTGATAAAGTTGACCTCTTTCAAAGATATCGACCTCGCCCCTTGATCTCTTGTACTTTGCCGAGTACCTGCGCAACGTCCCGGCACTTTTTAGTATAGCCGGCTAGAAATGCGTTTTTAAGCGCATGGAAATTCTCGTGCGAAGCTTCAAGGGTTTGGAAAAAAACGTGGACGTCTACGCCGCGGGCCTCAAGACTTCGGTCGTAGGAGGCAAGCCCAAAATCGATTAAATATACTCGTCCAGACGAGACAATCATATTGCGCGTCGTTGGGTCTCCGTGAGCGATGCCTGCTGAGTGAAGCGTGCAGAGCACTTCGCCAACCTGTTCTGCGATTGCCTCGTTAATAACAAAGCGCACAGGCGGCCCCTCTATCCGCTCCATAGTAATATCAAAGCCGTCGACTGCTTGTATTATAGGTGTCGGCACCCCCGCTCTTCGTGCTTCGGATTGGATCTTTGCCTCGAGTCTCGTGCGTTCTTTTCGCAGCTTTGTGTCGAGCTCTGTTGCGCGGTATTTCTTTGGAACGCGCTTTTTTACCACAGAGTGAGCGCGAATGTAGACGGCCGCTTCCGCCCCAGTCACCACCTCTGCTATCCCTTGATCCATAGCACCTCAACCTCGTCTGGCCTAAAGTTCGGGTTGGCCCCCGAATCAGTGATCGGCGTTCGAAGACCGTGTGATAGCATGAGGAGACCCGTGTAAGCGATCATTGCGCCATTGTCTTGCAAATACTCAGATTTGGGTGCGAAGAAACGCGCACCGCGCTCAGCGCACATAACGGATAGCATCTCTTGGAGTCTATTGTTAGCGCCGACACCGCCTGCTAAGAGTAAATCTGATTTATCCGTTTGCGATAGGGCTCGCTCGCAGAC
>JBAULJ010000131.1:0-2775 GCA_049578125.1 Halobacteriota archaeon | reverse complement strand
GTCCATTCCCATAGGGTTGAGCATTGTTGGAACGGCAACGCTTCCAGTTAGGTCTGTCAGGTATTCTAGCCCAGCGTCGCCAATGGTTTTATATGAAACACCGGCGATCTGCGCGCTTTCGATTGGAACAAGTCTTTCCGCCCCGTAGATATCGCCGAGAGCGACTAGGATCTCCATCGCTTTTTGTTTCACAGGGCCCAATTCGCCAGCGAGGACATCTTCGTCGTTTCGATTCAGGTGCATCACATGTACTTATAGTCACATTACTATAAAAACTAGCGGCAGACCGACGGAACTGATTATGGCGTAAAAGCGACAAATGCGACCAGCTGCGTGCCTCGAATCCGAGGGGGCACGCGCGCTTGACACACAAAGTGCTCTAGGGGCACAGTATTGGCGCTTGTTATCGTATAAAAACGAAAACGTTGGCCGAATCGCGGACAAAGACGACGCCAGTTTTTCCATAATAGTTATCTTGCAAAAGCTCATATCTGTTGTCCAAGAACGGGAAACAGTGCCTACGACAGTCCTAGAATTAAAGACTCGCGCGAAGTTGTTGCCTCGCGGTGCTTTGCGAAACTGCGACGTGCTCTGAAATGGCGACATTTGTTGACGATCCGAAAGCGCTTCCAAAGTGGCGGTTTGTATTCGTCTGCAAATCAGAGCGCTGCTTGGATGAGCGACTAACCGAGCTTAAGGAACTCGAAAACAAGTTTCCACAATACCAATACAACTACAAGTGGGAGCCCATTGGCAAAAACTACGTGGTTCGTTTGATGAATGTGACTTTACGATAATCCCTGTAAGGCAGCAGCTGCGGAGTTGAACGCGCACACTCGTCAGCGAATGACGTAAGCTTCTTGACATCATTAAGAGCTGCCTCGCAGTGTTCGTTAGAGTTTGCTAACAGTCAAAACTTGATTTCGCTACGAAAAACGAAGTCGCGCTGACGTGCCTGTTGCTGGCAATATTGTGCGGAAGTACCTCTCTGCGTTACCGATACGCATGTCTTCGACTAAACCGTCTAAAGGTAAGAGGCAACACGCGTCCAGCGCGTGCGGAACATATCGGAACTTCAGACTGTCTATAGTCTTGCTCTGTGCGGGCGTGCTATTGAGTACGGCTGCACTAGCTCATACGTTAGGATCCTTCTGAGAGCACTCATTTCTGCGCGGCGCAGCCGTAGCTTGGTTGATGCTAGCTGATAGTGTTTAAATCGTCTTGAGATCTGAGGTCCTATCCTCTCTAGAAACTTCCTTTAGTCTGTTAACGCCGTCGATTTGGTCAACGACCTCAGCCACAGCTTGTGGCACGAGTTGCTCCCATGGTTCGTCACAGAGCATCCTTCTTCGAATCTCTGAGCCTGAATAGGCTTCCCGTTGATAGAGCGGGGATGACTTGACGTCGAACCCTGCCTCATTGAACAGTCGGATTACGTACGGATTGTTCGTGTAGACGACATCGAAAGGAGGAGTCATCGTCATTACGTGCGATACCCATACCGCATTTCTGCGGATGTCTTCAATCGGTATCACGTACAATAATACATTAATATCCGCTAGCGAGCGCGTAATCATTAATATTCGTTCACCAGCCGTAAACGGATCTGAAAACGTGTGACTGAGCTGAGCACTACCGACGCCAACAATGATCTCCTCATATTCGCGAGCTATTTTTTCTAGGACTTCCTGATGTCCTAAATGATATGGCTGAAAGCGGCCGATGTAAAACGCGCGCATAATGTCGGGGAGTTTTTTTAGGAGTAGCGCGTGGAGCCCTATAACATTTTTTTCCTGCTGCGCCCAAAGTCGCACGTAATTCGAACGTGTGTAAGCTCCAGCATCGAATCTTATGAGAAGACTTTATGCGCGTCGCGCTAATAATAGTTGCGTGTGTCAACGCTTATCGCGGCCGCTTGAGAGGGAATGATGACAAGCCTTGGATTTGAAAAGCATCTGCCAGATCTTGGTTTGATAACACACTACTCTGAGTTTGGGAAGAGTCCTGTACACGAAATCAGTCCCTGGACGAAGGCTGTTCTTCTTCCGGTCGTGGTTTTTGACATTACGGTCATATCGGACCTCCGCCTCTTGCTTATGATGTTGCTTGCTGTCGTTTGTCTCTACTGGGTGTCAGAGTTGCCGATAGTGCATCTCTTCTATTGGTGGACTTTGCCGGCTTTTTTCGTCACAAGCGTCGCGTTCCTGCTCGTGTGGAGCGTCCCAGGCTCATCTTTGATAAGCTATGGCTCAATACACCTCACTTCAGAGGGTGTAGCGTTTCTCGTTACACTTATAATTAAAGCACTCACTGGGGTCACCTATAGCCTGGTCTTGTTAATGACGACTAAATACAACTATCTGACACATATAATATCAAAGGTCTTGCCATATCCGCTGAGTCAAATAGCTTTGCTTACGTATAGGTTCCTATTCTTGACTTTAGAGGGGCTAGAGTCGACAGTTGTTGCGATGAAAAGCCGTGGAGGCCTTAAGCTGTCAGGTCTTAGAAAGAGTGGTAAGTTTTATGGATCGGTTTTTGCCCTTGCGTTTATTAGGTCATTCGACAAAGCCGACCGTGTCGCAAAAGCAATGCAATCGAGAGCATATAACGGAAGGCTTACCTCTTCTTACCGTGTGCCGAGGCCATCCGCCGGTGGATACGCGTTCGTTTTTGTTGCGGTTTTGCTCTCTACGTACCTTTATTCTTGTGGGGGGCATCTTTAGAAGATGTCCAATGATACGAAGCTAAGCGCATGCGAATACCGAGAACTTG
>JBAULJ010000130.1:0-1635 GCA_049578125.1 Halobacteriota archaeon | reverse complement strand
CCATTACGCTTTTGGTTATCACGGCACCAATTGCTCGGTCCGTAAAGCCCTAATAGTTATTACTAATATTCGTTCTCAGCGTCGTCGACCGGCAAATAGTATTCATTGAGGTTTTTGACTGCTCAGTTTTTCGGCAGCGGAAGCGTTGCGCTCTTTTAAACCTTCAGATTGCTATCTAGCTTCCTTGTAATGAACTCGTGACCCTTCGGTTGCTGCGCCTCAATTTACGGCGACAACACGATAGGGTACTTTATGTTCGTTCGTAAGCTTACAAATTGGCAGAACGCTCTCTTTTTGCGTCCTCTTTCAGAAACTCATATGCGCTAATCCTAGAGACCAGTCACAGGAGGGAGTCTGCTGTTCGGTAGTGGAACGTCACGTTTGCGAACGCCAACTCTTACAATTAAGAGGTGTCCGCGATGCGGCGAGGACGTCGAGATTTTCTCGTCGGATGCCAAGGTGCAATGCAGCAAGTGCGGGCTAACGGTATTTAACGACATGAACTTGTGTATTCATTGGTGCGCCAATGCAAAAGAGTGTTGGGGCCCTGAACTCTATGAGCGGTTGATAAAGGACGACAACGAGCAAGTAGAAGAGGCGCCTTAACGTGATCGGGGGCAAAACACACCGTTAAGTTAGCAACAATCGTAACACTTTAACCTGATCCGACCGACGCCGGGAGGCACAAAATTCAACACCTGCGCGGTCAGGATCACTTCTCAAAATATGTAATTTTGTTTCTGTTTTGGAGCCTTCAATTATGCTCGATCATATATGCTTGACCGGGCTTCTCAAACCGCACTCAATTCGAGGATCAGCCCAAAATTTTTCCTGTAGTTGCTGCAGCGAGGTTACAACAAGCCCTGCAACAAAAAGTGTGGCAAAGTATCGGGTTATTATCGGGTGACAGAGCAACCTCAACTGAAACAAGCGCTGCACCCTACCTCTCACGCCATAACTCATAGGTATTTGAAGCGGCCAGCAGAAGGAGCGCTGCACGTACTCATTTGCCCGAACCAGGTCAGGGTGGGAGAAGACTTTCTCTCCAACCGACGGTGCCTTTGAGCGCTCTGATTCAGGGATTATCATTCAGCGTAGCGGCCAAAACTGAGTAAACTACATAAGGCTTAAGCTTTTAAGCTCCTCAACGATTCGATCGACTGCATTAGCCGCATCTTCGGGCTTTCGCCCGCCGGTTATAACCAGTTTGCCGGAACCAAACAAAAGAACCACCACTTTAGGATCCGATACCCGGTAGACGAGGCCGGGAAACTGTTCGGGCTCGTACTCAATGTTCTCAAGCCCGAGACCGATGGCAATTGCGTTCAAATTCAAAGATGAGTGAAGATTTGCTGACGCGACGATGTTTTGCACCTTGATCTCCGGCGTTCCCTTCACGTCGATTCCGATATTTCGTAGACTTTGAAATACGTTTTCAACGCCTTTATGAGCATCATCTACGCTCTTTGCACCCGTACAGACAATCTTTCCCGATCGAAAGATGAGTGCAGCGGTCTTCGGGTCCTTGGTGCGGTAGACGAGGCCCGGAAACCGTTTAGGATCATAATCTGCGCCTTCTAACCCAAGCGTTACTTGCTTGAGGTTTATTTTGTGTCCAATGCTGGTGGATGCAAC
>JBAULJ010000129.1:0-5378 GCA_049578125.1 Halobacteriota archaeon | reverse complement strand
TGGCAGCTTCGACTCGGGGCGAAAGGTCCGTGCAAATCCCTTCGACAAGTTCAACTTCGATACCGATGATAGTGATATTGTCCGGCATAAGCTCCGGTTGAATCTCCCGACCCAAGCGCAGCGTATCGACCAGATTCAGGTCGTGCAAAGACATCATAAAGAGATTTGCTGGGGGCAATTCTTTGTCCGTGAACTTGTAGATCGATCCCGGTTCTCCCCCTCCCCCCCGCACGGCATCGATGATGATCACATCGTCGGCATCTTCCATGTAGTCGAGTATTGCCAACCCGCCGACGCCGGCGTTCACCAGTTCAACGTCGCTCCTGTTCATCTCTTCGAGCTTTTCGAGGATGTGAATCCCTACGCCATCGTCCGCCATCAGGTAGTTGCCCGCGCCGAGTATCTTGATTACGTGCTGTTCGCCTTTCACTGTATTACCACTCGCGTCGGTTGCGCCGTGCAAATATTTAGCTTCGTAAACTTAGCCCCGTTGCGTAAAGTAGTTTCCCAAGTATTAAAATAGACTGAACGATATACTGACAGCAGACAGCGCAAGCGAACCTCTAAACAGGCGGTCACGGGACGGGAAAGCCGTGGAAAAAACCTCACAGACCTCAGAACGGCGTAACCACAGAATCTCCAAGGACGAGTATTACATAGCGCTCGCGCAGACGGTATCTTTGCGTGCCACGTGTACAAGGCGCCAATACGGCGCGATTATCGTTTCAAGCGGCGACCACATACTGTCAACCGGATACAACGGGGCCGCACGCAACGAACCGCATTGTCTGAACATCGGGTGTGAACGAGAACGCTTGAACGTGCCTAAGGGCGAACGGTACGAACTCTGCGTTAGCGTCCACGCCGAGGCAAATGCGATAATACAAGCCGCTCGAGGAGGGGCTTCCATAAATGGCGCAACGCTCTATGTGAACGGGACCCCTTGCAAGATGTGCTGGCGGCTCATTAAGAACGCGGGCATTGATGAGGTTGTGTTTGTCGAAGACAACCCCGAATCGGCCGACTTCGGCAACGTGATGCGCGTGCGAGCACAGGACGTAACGCTCGCCCACATGCTCCCCGCAAAACGCGAAGAGTGCTAGCATTCTTTCTGCGGCGATTGTTCTCGAAGTCAACCCGCCGAGAGTTTACAAGGCCTTTGTTTAAGAAGCATTAAAAAGCAGGGAAAAACGGACCGCGACCAACAATAACTCATGCAGCAAGACAACCGAAAGTATCTCTTAGGAAACGAAGCAATTGCTTACGGCTTACTGGAGGCAGGGGTTTCAGTCGTTTCCGGCTATCCGGGAACACCCTCCTCTGAGATCATCCCTTTTATTGCTCGACACGTCGAGCGCTACGATAAGCCACCCCACGTCGAGTGGTCGGTCAATGAGAAGGTCGCCCTCGAGGTCGCAGCCGGCGCTTCATACTGCAACGTGCGCGCCGCCGCCGTCATGAAACACGTCGGCCTCAATGTGGCCGCCGACCCGCTCAAGACGCTGGCGTACACCGGGGTCAAGGGCGGACTAGTGCTCGTTGTCGCCGACGATCCCGGCTGCTATTCCTCACAGAATGAACAAGACTCACGCAGGTACGCGCACTTTGCAAAAATCCCGTGTCTCGACCCGTCAACGCCGCAAGAGGCATATGACTTTACAAAGTACGCATTCAAGCTGTCCGAACGATTTGAAATCCCGGTCATGCTCCGTCCGACCACTCGCGTTTCACACGCGCGAGCCTCCGTCACGTTAAGCGGTCACTACAGTGACCAGCGGCTAGCGCACTTCGAAAAGAGACCCGAGAGATGGGTAATGGTGCCGACGCACGCGCGACAGCGGCACGTAGAGCTGAACAAAATCCAACCCCTTCTCCGCTCTGAGCTCGCTTCCTTGAGCAAACTCGAGCTCAAGGAGTCTGAGCTCGGCGTGGTGACCTCGGGCGTCGCCGCAAAATACGTTGAGGAGGCGGTAATGCAGCTGCAATTAGGGCCCTCAATGTTGCGAATCGCCGCCTATCCTGTGAACGACGACGCCATTGCGGCGCTCGTCAACAACTCAAGCCAGATTTTGGTCGTCGAGGAGCTCGAACCCGTGATCGAAGAGAGGGTCAACGCTCTTGCGGGCACCGTTGAGGTGTTCGGCAAGCTCACCGGACACGTCCCGCGGGAGGGCGAACTCACCGTAGATGTAGTATTAAAGAGTCTTGGTCAGGTGATCGGCCGATTCGTGACAACCGACGTCCCGGCAGACTTGATCGCTGTGGAGCACACGCTGCCCTCCCGACCGCCCGTGCTGTGTGCGGGATGCCCCCATCGTGCGACGTTCTACGCGCTTAAGAAAGTGTTCAAGCAGTCCGCGATCTACGTGGGCGATATCGGCTGTTATACTCTGGGCGTGAGTCAAGGGACGATCGATACCACGCTTTGCATGGGCGCAAGCATCAGCATGGGCAGCGGATTCGACGCTGCATACAGCGGGGACAAGGAGATTGTGAGCGTCATCGGCGACTCTACCTTTGTGCACACCGGCATTCCCGGACTCATAAACGCCGTGTATAACGGAGCGAAAATGACGCTTGTCATTGTGGACAATAACACAACCGCGATGACGGGACACCAACCCCACCCGTGCACCGGCGTTACCGCAACGGGAACGTGTAACGTCCCGACGCCTATGGAAGACCTGATCAAAGCCGTCGGCGTTCAGGGACTCTACGTTGTCGATCCTTACAACCTGTCCGAAACGGAAGAGGCTTTTATCAAAGCTAAGAACGGCGACGGCGTTCAGGTTGTCATCGCACGGCGCCCGTGCATCATCAGCGCCAAGAAAGCGGGAGCACTCTCAAAGACGAATAAGCGTGTTACCTCCACGTGTCAGAACTACTTTGCGAGCTGCAAGCTTTGTGGCACGCTCTTTTGCCCCTCGATTAGCTATAGCGAAACGTGCGCCCTCATATCAGAAGACTGCGTAGGCTGTGGCGTTTGTGAGCAGATCTGCGAATTCGACGCTATCAAAACGGCTTGAGGAAAACGCGATGGAGAGAGAGGCCAAATTTGACTGTATTATCGTGGGCGTCGGCGGCCAAGGCTCTATTTTCGCCGCGGGGGTGCTGGGCGAAACGGCTTTGCGCGAGGGTTATGAGGTGATTTCTGCTGAAACGCACGGAATGGCACAACGAGGGGGGACCGTCGAGGTTCACGTCCGCATCGGCTCATCGTACGGACCGCTGATTCCACTACGAAGCGCGGACGCCCTCGTTGGAATGGAGCCCGCCGAGTGCCTTCGCTTCGCGCGCTATCTTTCGCCTAAAGGCACGGCTATCGTC
This sequence comes from Halobacteriota archaeon, assembly GCA_049578125.1. Classification (GTDB taxonomy): domain Archaea; phylum Halobacteriota; class Bog-38; order Methanoflorentales; family Methanoflorentaceae; genus Methanoflorens. Next base: position 2,051 of record JBAULJ010000129.1, on the reverse strand, counting down.
AACACGCGTGTGGTGCCAGCTGCGGCTCGAGACTATCCAGCCGTAGAGGGTTTGGTGCAGGCGCTCACCGCTACGTGTGGGCGCGTCATTGCGTACGATGCGACGCGGCTTGCGCTCGAAGCGGGCCACCCTCAAACGCTTAACGTCGTCATGCTCGGGACGCTGGCACACCTGCTGCCCCTCTCGACGTTGGAAGGTGTCATTGCGGCGTACGTTCCTAAGAAGGCTCTGGAAGCTAACGTCAGAGCGTTCAAACTCGGGCAGAAGGTGGTCAGGGCGTGATTTGTCGTCCTTTTTGCTTACATGACGACAATAGCGCGTAAACAATGTTGAGTTGACACCGGTTCGCCTAGTTCGCGTCGCGTTTCTCGCATTTTGAGCCGCGTGCTTACTGCGGCCGTGAACAATGAGTAAAGCATATCAGCCAAGAGCCGCATCTAGAAAGAAGATGACAAAGCTGTGTGCAGGATGCGGGGCTATCAATCCGAAAGAGGCAGAGGCGTGCTGTGAATGTGGAGCTCAAATAGCGAAGACAGGATTGGACGTTGTCGAAGAGGCGCTGCTGCTTCGACAGCACGGCAAGTCGAAAGAAGCGTTAGATCGACTCAGAGAAGCTCTCAAGGTGGAACCCTCAAACGCTGACGCCCTATTCACGTTTGGCTCCCTGACAGAGGAGATGGGCGACAGCGACGAGGCGCTCACCTATTATGACCGAGCCTTAGAGGCAAACCCAAAGCACGCAGCTGCGCTGGTGGCGAAAGGAAGCATTCTCCGTGATTCAGGAGATGTTGACGCCGCTTTACGCTTGTTCGACGCCGCGATTGCAAGCGACAACCGTTTTGCCGTCGCCTACAACGCTAAGGGTTATTTGTTCCAAAAACAGGGCTCGTACGAACAAGCGCTCAATTGCTACAATAAGGCGCAAGAGATCGATCCTGAGTTTGACCTACCGTGGTTCAACATGGGTGTCTGCTACGCGCTCATGAACGATAACGAGAAGGCTGAAGGGATGTTCGAGAGGGCGCTCACGCTCGAAGCCAACAACGCCGACGCTTGGTTTTACCGAGCAAACGCGCTTGCGAACTTGGAACGCTACGATGACGCGGTCATCAACTACGATAAAGGTCTCGCGATAGTCGATACCCGCGCCCCCGCGTGGGATGGTCGTGGACTCGCTCTCGCGAGCCTGTACAAGTGGTCCGACGCCTTAGAGAGCTTCGAAAAGGCGCTCAGCCTCGATCCCGACTATTTCATCTCGCACAATAACAAAGGCTACGTCTATTACAACCTGCAAAAGTTTGACGAGGCGCTGCAAAACTTCGACAAAGCCCTCGAGATTAGTCCAAGCTACATACTCGCGTGGATAAACAAAGGCCTAGCGCTCGACAGTCTCAACCGTTTCGACGAGGCCATCGCGTGTTTGGACCGAGCGTTCGAATTGGACCCTGAGAACTTCTGGGTGCTCAACAGGAAGGGGTTTATCCTGTTCAGTGCCGACCGCTACGAAGAAGCGATCGCGATTTTCGATAAGGTGCTCGACGCAAACCCCGACGATACGTACGCGCTTTCGTTTAAGGGCAGCTCATACGATGGCCTAGGAAATTTCGAAGAGGCCATAGCGTGCTTCGATCGCGTGCTGGAAGTTGACGGGAACGATGAGTTTGCGTGGACGTCAAAAGGAAGTGCCCTTTACAGCCTTAAGCGCTATGATGAAGCGCTATCCTGTTTTGATCGCGCGCTCGAAATAGACCCGCAGAGCCTCGAAGCAGTGCAGTTCAAGGAACTGATTGTCCAAAAGCGCACAGGCTCTCAATAAGAAAGCTTAATACGATGGCTGCTACACTATGGCGGCGGCATCGGGGCGAATCCAGACGAGCTAATTGCTCTATTTTCACGGAGGAGGCGGGAATTCGTGATGGATGATGGGCACGACGAGGAAGAAAAGTTTTCAAACATGTTTGGAAACTCTGACGAAGAAGAAGATCCGTGGAAGGGCTCCGCATAGGGAGGCGGGCGACGAGGGGCTCCTATTCTATGTCAAACAAGAGCAA
>JBAULJ010000128.1:0-5062 GCA_049578125.1 Halobacteriota archaeon | reverse complement strand
TCGTCGCCTATCGCTGCAACAGCGCCTTTATGGGACATGCACGCTGCTCTCATTTCATCAGCTATTTTTGCTTCAATTTTCACCATCGACATCCCCGTCAATTCTTGCTTACTTCACTGGAAATACTTTGTCATTTGCGATGAATGCAGGCAAACTAAGGAATGAAATAGCCTTTCTAGCTATTTTTATGTCTTGAGATAGGTAAGAGAAAAGGCAATCACGCGCCGATGATGAAAGGAATGGTCTTTGGGATGACAATAATACTATCGGAAGCGACTGCCTCAATCGCGATCCAAAAAACGAGCACGAAGGAAACGCACTTACAATGTGTCGAACGGCTGATGTATGCCTAGTTAGACGCTGTGATCAAGCTCTAATCTAAAACAACACCGTCGGAGAATGATGCCGCTGTGTTGAGCGCTGGAGTTTACAAGTGCTTTTTTATATTTAAAACGCTATATAATTAAGATAGCCTGCACGGAAAAGGTGATCGTTTGACTATATGGAAATACAGCGGAAAAGAGGTTTCCTTTGACCAGGTAAGTGAAGCGCTCAACGCTTTAGAGAACGCCTGCCTGCACTGTGGGCCCGACAAGCACTCTCCTGAGTGCCCAATCGGTAAGGCCAAAGCAGAATTGTACGATCTTAAGTGCTCGGATAAGCGCCATATCCCCGACGTGCAGTTATAGCTGCTTAAAGGGCGTTCATTACTCCATCAAAATATCGTGGAAATCTCTAAGGGCGTCTTGAGGGTCTTTCCCTCCAAAATATGATCTCAGCGTCTCTTTCTTCTCCATCAACCCACTGTAAGCGACTTCAACTTCTCTTTGAGAGCAAACCGATGTGATGTCCTCAATTATGTGGTTCGCGATAGACTCGTGATAGGTATTATAGAAACTCCCTAAGATGAAGAACTGCATAATTGAAAACATTGCGTGCGTGTGTCTGTCTTTCTCTTTTGCGGAAGAGATCAAATCGCTGAAGAGGTGAGACACTGACAACAACAGTTGGGAGTGGACAATCCCTTTAGAGCGATCAAGAGCGAGCATGCCGATCTCTCTCAGATATCTGAACCCGCCGAGATATTTACTATCTGTATCTATGGTAGCTTCACACAAAACGCGCATCGACTCAACGACCTCGCTTGCGGTATTTGTGTCGTCGATTCTGATTGCGGTCCGGGAAATTTCAAAGAGCTGTTCTAGCACAACTTCGTTCAACCTGTCTCGGTGATTCTTGAAGTTATAGACAGAAACGTCTTCAAGCGCCGTTAGCGCGTCGCTTGCCACATCAATATTCCCCTACAGTGTTTCTTTTCTGCTGATGTCTCCTAAGATCTTGACAAGTTCAGCATTTTTCTGCAGTTCGCTCTCGCTTCGTGCCGCTTTGCTGACGTCGTCGATGATGTCCTCCGGATTAAAGAAACGTGGAACACGGCGAAACAGATTTAGAATCAGCAAGAAGCAACACGCCGTTAAGGCCACGCTGAATGACGTCAAAACTCTGATTTCGTTGGAGACGCTGACTCCGCTTACGTGGGCCAAGGTGATGAAGTTGACAAACATCGCGGAAATAAAAAACACGATGATGCCCACGATTTGAAAATCTTTAAAAATTGATGCGAGGAGGAAATGCAACACTTTCGGAGTATATTTCGATGCTGAAAACTCAATAGCGATGATCAAAATGGAGAAGGTTATTGCAAAGAGCGCGGCAAGGCTTTGGGGGAGCGCGCTCAACAAGAGACTCGCGGCACTCGCATCGCCGCCAAAGAGGATTCTAGTGCCTAATAGGTCAAAAACAAAAAGCACGAATATCACGCCACCTATGGCTAAGAAAACAAGGTCGATGCGATTCGGCTTCGTGTCTTTCAAACCCATGCTTTCACTCGCAAGTGCACTATGCTACCAATTCGACATAGTTTTTTGGCCCAAGTCTACATTTTCCTAGGAAAAAGAGCATTTAGGAGAGAACCTATGCCACCACATTGCGATACGAGAGACGGCCCAGTAGTCACGGCCGCACGAATAGCCCTGGAAACGGGAAATGTGAATTTTGTCCTCATCTGGGTACCAGAGAGTGCAGAAAATGAGCTGAAAGAAGCATTCGAAAAGACGCTCCGCGTAAGAAAGGCCGGCGCCGAAGCGCAAGAACTAGCCGATGAATGGTTTTTCGAGAGCGTCGTACGTTTGCACAGAGCTGGCGAGGAGGCGCCATTCACCGGCCTGAAACCTGCTGGGCTTGATTGGGGTCCTGTCGTAACAAGGGCGGAAAAGGCCATCGAAACGAATGATGCATCTGACGCAATTGGCTTCGTTCTGCGCACTATCGAAGACGACTTGCAGCAACGGTTCAAACGCACCATTTCAACAAAGAACTATGGAGTAAACGACGTCAGAGCAGGACGGGAATTCGTCGAGGCGTACATCAACTTCGTTGTGTACTCTCACCACCTATACGCTCGTGTGATGCAAGGACAAGGTGGCCGCGAAGAACATAAACACCAATGCGCATAGGGGGTTGCTGAACGCAACAACAGTTTCATAAAGCAGTGTTTAACTAAGAACGGTCAAAAATGGTTAGCATATTGGAGGTATAAACTTGAGCGAAATTGAAATGTACAAAGGGAAAGCAATTGACACAAAAACACTTGTCGAATATTCGGCTGATTCTATAGTAAGCAAGACCTTGATAGACACGAAAGCTGGCACTATCACGCTGTTTGCTTTCGATGCAGGACAGGGCTTGAGCGAGCATGCCGCGCCGTACGACGCGGTTGTACAGATTATCGATGGCGATGCTGAGATTACAATCGGAGGCAACGCTGTCCATGCCAATGAGGGAGACATGGTCGTTATGCCCGCAAATATCCCTCATGCACTCCAAGCCGTAAGCCGTTTCAAGATGCTTTTGACAATGATTCGCGCCTAGAATGCGCAAATGCAAATTACAGGATATTACTCATGACAAACGAAACAAAGGGAGCCCCCTACACAGGCGAAGAGACCCCAGAAAGTCAGGAACTAATCGTTAAAGTGCAACGCCTAAGTCCAGGAGCTCAAAGCGTCTTATATGCAATGCTCATCGAAGAGGGAGAAGAAGAACCAGCAAAACGCGAAGGGTTCACCTCCGCCGAGATACATCAAGCGTGTGCTGCCTGTAGCTTGGACGACGCACCTACGCCACAAACCTTGATTGAAGCTGGCATATCTGAGCTCAAAGAGCAGAAATTCATCGAGGAACGAAACGGACGACTATATCTCATTACGCGCCCCGAGCATATGCTTACCTTTGAGAAGTCGGTCGAGAGCAGTATGTACGTGGTTCGCAGGTAGGGGTTATTTCGCCTGCTAGCTGAGTTTTTCACCTAAGTTCGGAGGAAAAATGGCTGTCTATGGCAAACGAAAAAAGCAGATTCAAGAGCTGATGAGAGCAAAGGGCGTCGATGCGATGCTCATTGCAGGGGCTGAGAACTACTACTACATCACCGGGGATTATCGGCGGCAGGCTCGAATGTTGTTCTATCGAGACGCTGATCCAACCATCATCGTCTTCCAGCCTGAGGTAGAGCAGGTTCGTGCGCACACATGGGTGAACGACGTCCGCGGTTGGAGTAGCGTCAACGAGCTCATGCAAAACTTCTTTAGCGCGATGCGGGAGAGTGACCTTCGCAAAGCGACTGTCGGTTTCGATACGCACACAGCTCCAGGATTCGAGGTATTTCGTTTCAGAAAGCTCAATCCTGAGATCACTATGGTCGAAAACGATGAGATCATGAGCGAGCTTCGTATGGTGAAGTCGGCTGACGAAATCGCGCGCATGAAAAAGACCGCTCACGCCGCAGAGCTCGGGATGATGGCTGCGGCAGATGCGCTCGTCGCTGGCGCAACGGAGAACGACGTTGCTCGAGAGGCCGAATACGCCTTGCGAAAGGCAGGTTCGGAGCGTCTAGGGTTTCTCACCTTCGTCAACTCAGGCGAGCGCTCGCTTGGCTTGCACGGATTCGTCTCGCAGCGGGTTATCGACGGCGGAGATCCCGTCATCGTAGATCTGCACCCCATCGCGGATCTGTATGCGTGTGACATGGCCCGAACCTTCGTGTGCAGCGATGCGGCAAGTGGCATAGCGGCAAAGGCAGTCAGCACGGAGTTCATCAAGCTCGCTGCCGCCTACGACGAGGCCCAGCAGGGCGTCATCGACGCGGTAAAGCCGGGCTGGAAAGTCAAGGAGGTCACGCAGTTCATGGTCGAGTCCATTAACAAGACCGAGTTCGGCAAATACGTCGTTCCGGGTTACATCCACGGCGTCGGCCTCGAGGCTGAGGAGTACCCCCACCCGAGTCACTACCCGCAGCACGGCGACATCATCCTCAAGCCCAACATGACTATAAGCGTCGGTCACGCCGTGTTGGCCGCGCCTGGCGTCGGTGGCTACCGAAGAGAGGATGTCGTGCGCATCACTGACGACGGGTGCGAAGTGTTGACCCGCGGGGATACGATTCCAGGAATTCTCTGAACGTATTAGCAAGCAGTACAAGCTATCCACGTCGCCAGATCACACGGCGTGCTAGTCCTTCGCCTGAACGCATGATGACCGGAAAAGCGTCTGGCCTTGCTTGCGGCGGCAATGGAGGGGGCTCTGATTAAGCGCTGCCTCAGTTCAAAGCCGCCACTTAGACTGCGTTTTTCCTTAGAGAGACGTTTCGAGTGCGGAAGGCAACATCGCGGTCGGCGAGCTTAATGCCGCCTTTGTAGCGATGCGCTATTTATGCTATTATAGCGTATCAGCTGGTATGCTCAAGGAGTCTTTGCTTGTGGTGGAAAACGAGCGCTTAAAGGCAGAAAATGAAAAGCTGCAGCTGAAGCATTCAGAAGAGTTTAACCGATTGCGCGCAGAAGTCCAACGCCTCAAGAAGGAGAATGACAAACTAAAGGTGGAGAACAAGGAGTTGGAGCGCAAATACCAACGGATCTTACGACAACTTGAGAAACACAAGAAGAGAGAGGCTAATACCTGAGCAATTCTTAGCACAACAAATCGTTGTTGTTCCATCGGCTTCTTT
>JBAULJ010000127.1:0-5682 GCA_049578125.1 Halobacteriota archaeon | reverse complement strand
GTTCAGGCCGTTCTTCAAGCATTCAAAAAAGCAGAGAAAAAGATAGAAGAAGGTGGCATGCGTAAGCTGCTTGTGTATTGGCCATTGTTATCGAAGTACGACCTTCCCACGCTTGAGGTAGGCGAGCAGTACTGCAATCTATCCAAACAGTTGGCAAAAAAATGGCTGAGTTCGTATATGCTTAATTGTGAGGAGGACGATGAACGCGTGGTTGAATGTGCTACATTCTTTTCCGATTATGAAACTCACAAAAGTCATGGAAGAAGCATATCTCGTAAAGAGGCAACGTCTAAACACCTGAACGTGCGTGAGCTGGAACATTATGGGTTTTATGACTTGGTGAAGAGCCTGCATATTCAGTACGTATTTATGTTTGATAAATCACCCTTTGTCAAATTTTTTGAGAATTCTCACGGTATTCATTGGGGATGGAAAGCACCACCCCCTCCAGAGAAAAAATAGCAGTTCGTGGTACAACTAGGCCACGTTTTTTTACATCGACACCTTGCTTACTCTCCTCCCGACACATCGAAAACGATTGACGTCCATTGTATCCGTCATCGCCGCACGGCGTTTCGAGGCGTGCGCTCGAAGGCACTTCTAACGCCTTTCCACTATGGTGTTGGGTTGCCTTCCGAAAGGGGCCCTAGAATCAAAGGAAATCGCGATTTGAGAAGCTTAGTTGCGCGCCGTCGAAGGGCTGAAAGAACAAAGCTGCGAGAGGGGTTTGTTGAGCTCTGGGGTGCAGTTTTCGTTGCGGTGCATGATGCTCTGCAACCTTGAATCTTGTCGGCGCCGACACAATCTATCATGGAGCCACCATGCAGAGTTGAAGAGCAACTTACGACGTAACAACCTCTGCAACGAAGCCCCTCCCCGTTTACAAAAGTAAACTTTTTGTCATCAAGAGCAACTTACGACGTAACAACCTCTGCAACCCTATTCTCTAAATCGTTCTAATACCCGAAAGTGTCGTCGTCGTGCCCGTCATAAAAATTGAGCACCTCGCCTTCCTTCTTCAATAATCATAATCCCCGAAATCCTCCCTATCATAATAACCCTCATCGTGAATGCCTCTTAGCCAACTGTGAACGCCCTCTCCTTCGTAATCTATAGCATCGTCCTCGTCATCAAGGCGGTGAGTCGCTGCCGCTATTTCCGGATGGATGTCGTAGGTCACAAGACAAAGTGCCCATATCGAGCTGCTTTCTCCTACCTCGAGTTCTGATAGGAGCTCAGGATCATTAGGTAGTTTGATTTGTTCGTAGCTCGCCAAAAGAGACAGATTCTCGTAGGCCGACGTCCAATCCTGCTCGGTCATATCAACGCGCTTTACGGGAGCCCCCCTGCGCACGAGCGTCTTGAGTATAGCTTCATCAGTTCCGGCCTGTGCCCAGACTACGGCGTCGTAGCGCTGTGCTGTTTTGAAGACGTGGTCAATCTGTTGCTTTATCGACTCGCTTTTGATGCGCTCGAAGTGGACGACTGAACTGTGATTAACATTATAAACCGCTAGCGCGCCGTATTCCTCATCCCGGGCCGGTACCCACCCTATACGGTAGTCGTCCTCTGGATGGGTCGCTCCTTCGGCGGTGTTTGTCATGGCCTCGCTCGCATCCATGCTAAGCGTGTTCCCCTTCTTCCGGAGGGCCCACCAGCACGCAAGCGCGAGAGATAACACAAGATCGTCGTGTTCACCCTCCCTCCAAGCCGCGTATGAATCGTGCCCGGTGGCAACGTTAATCTCGACTTGGAAGTTTTGCAGCTCCCTGATCAAGGTATCTTTGTACTTGATGCCTGGTGCAATCCTCAATTCCTTTTTTCCGAGCATCACTATTGCTGCTGATATTAAGTCACGCTTTGGCACATGCCACTCGCCATCGCTATAGCTCACGTTCAGCCCGGGGGTGATCGTGACAGGAACCGGCTTCAAACCCTCTTCTTTGAGCGAATCGATAACCGGCCTTCCTACACCGGTTGCGTCGACTATAAGCGTTATCCCCCTCCCTTCGTGCTCGAATTGTCTGATAATGCTTTTAATATGCTTGGCCACGTCTTGGTAGCTCGTGCCGAGGGGTAGCCTATCAACGTGGCCCAGGTGCCATTCGTGCTCCCGTTTTTCTAAATGCTCTCGCTCGTTCGTCTCTGTTGTTTTCTTCCAAAATTCAACGTGTCCGAGTATGGCCAGCGCTGTATAGTCGCGAACCTGGCCCAAATCTAGCCCCAAATAGAAGCTGCTGCGCTTAGTTTTTGCAGTCTTAGTCTTAGTCTTAGTCTTATTCAAAGTCTGTGTATTCTGAATCGAAGATGTCAAAGATTTAACCTCCTTTCATATTTACATTAAATTGAGTTTTCCATCCTTGTCAAAGAACGGCTTAACGTCATCGTCAAACGCGCCCATAATCTCGTCGTATGAGAAGACGGAACTGATATTATCGTTGAATTCGCAGCAATACTCCTGGGCAAACCACCACTCCCCCAGCGCTGCACGCTCTTCTTTTAAAAATGATGATGATATGCGGGGACATTGATCAGCCCTTATCTTGACTTTCCTCCACGCTACACCCTCGCTCCACTCCTTGAAGAAGAACCCTCGCTTGCCGCGAGGCGTGCTCAAGATGATGAGCCGCCCTTGGGAAACGGCCAGCATCGGCCTGACGCTATAATATAAATCGTCGGCCACCTGTGCGGCCTCGTCAATAACAAGGAGGCTTACGCCCGAGAATCCTCTGACGGTTTGCTCTTTGCCGGGCAGACTGACGATGCGACTTTTATTGACGAGTTGAAGCGTGAGCGCCGTTTCGGTTTCGGACGGTATCGGCTTGCCCAGGTCCTTGTAGAAATGAACGATTTTTTTGAAGAGCTCCCCGCTCTGTCGGAGCGACGGACTGAGCACGAGTACGAGAGCTCCTGAGTTGTTTAGGGCGTGGTGTAAGGCTTTAATCGCAGTAAGAGTGCTCTTTCCGCTCTGCCGGGCGCAATTGAGGATGACCCTCTTTTCTGCGGATAACAATAAATCGCGCTGCCAGGGGTCGGGGTCGATGCCCAACGATTGAGCGAATTTAACGGGATTGACCGCGAGCGCGAGGTCTGTCAGGACCGCCTTCTCCAGGTTAATTGTCTCTGCCATCGTCCTCACCATCGTCTGCGATCTCTGTCAATGCTTCTGAGAGTCTCACGCGGGCTTCCGGGAAGGGCTCCAGAGTCTTTATCAATATTTGCTTAAGCCTTACGAATTCAGGGTTTAAAAGGAAATTAACCTGCGGAGCGTCGTTTAATTGGGATGTGAGCTTCGCCATAAGCAACATCTGGGAGACTTCGGTTTGGAGCGCTGCGATAGCAGCGCGGAGGTCCCCACTTTGCCTGGCTTCGTCGTAGATTGAGAGAATGCGTTCCCGTGACTCCGTTAGTGCGTTAACGACGTTCAGGCCTTCGATCTGAATCGGTTCCGGCTTCATTGACTCCCGTATGCGTTTTGGTACGCAGCGGTTCATGTGTCTGGAGAGAGTAGCCTTGTTACTGTTCACGAGTTCCGCGCCCTTTGTTATTGAAAGCTCCTTAGAAGCTATCTTTTCCTCAAGCGCGTCTCTCTCCGCGTCCGGAAGCTTGCAGATAGTACAGCGTGGCATTGTCAACTTTTCTCTTGGAGTGTAACGTTTCACCTAAGACTCGCCAGTGAGTCTCTTCAATTCTGCGACCTCTTTCGCGATCTCTGCCTGACGTCCTTTCTCCAGACGATCGGCATCTTCCGTGAGCTTCTCTGCTTCACGTCGTTTTTCTTCTGCCTGGGCCCGGATCTGCGCCACGTGTTCATCGCTTTCTAGCGCGGCAATCTTTCTTCGGTGCTCTTCTGCTCTTTCTTCAACGCCCCTGATCTGTCCCCGCAGCCGTTCGATTGTGGCCGTCGAGTGCCCCCGGTTCATCGCGTCCAGGCTGTCATAGGTGACATGCGGTCCAAGCTCCTTCTCCCATCCCTTCAAGAGCGTTGACTTCTCAGCTAGCTCCTTCTCTTTGGCCATCCTCTCTTCAGGCGTCAGGTCATGCTTTGGCACCAATATCGGCACGCCACCCTCTACGCCGCCCAGAGGGGCGTGCGTGACGTCACGCAGCTCGTGTTTCAGGGCTGCTATTTCGCGCTCGTATTTCCGAATCGTCGCCAGAATTGGCGCCGCGTCTACCTCTGCCGCCGCCAGTTGCTCCTCGAGCTGGGTGATGACTGACTGCTGGGGCGGATCGGTTTCGTGCGTTCCGGTCGATATGTCAGCCGCTTCATTTTGCTTCTTGCTCTTAGTTTTCATCGTCGCTAACCCCCTTTTTGCCTCCTACAAAATCATACAAGTCTTCTGCCGGTCGCAGTTCATCGCTTGAAAAACTGATTCTAACGACGTCATCACGCAACCGTACGTGACCGGCCTGCAAACAACCGCGCCTTTGAAGCTCATATTCGGCGCCTCGTTTATCGCTCAATAAGCCCAGAACGCTCGCTTCCGCTATACTCTTAAAAAATTCGTCGTAGATATACAACAGCGCGTCTAGCGAGTACTCTTCGAATGTGGCCAAAGAAGCGTACCACTCTTCCCAGCCATCTTCTGCGCTCCACGCCGCATATCCACCGGCGCGTCCTCGGATATGTTTGATGGCTGCGCTAGCAAATATCAAAAGCTCCCATAACTCGGCATCAGACCTCGTCAGCATTTCCCGATAGAAATCGCCTGACGTGTCTGGCGTGCCTTCAGATCTCACAAATAACGTGTCTTTTTCGTTCATTCGTATACCTCCTTTTTTTAGTTCATATTGGAATGATCTCGACGTCGAGGATGGTCGTGACGCTCGGAAATTGCTATCCGTTGATCGTGTAGAAGCGCATTAGTTTCATCACCTATCGTTCACAAACCACCGGCCACGGGCATTTGAGCGGGTCGAATCGCCCCAAAATTGCGGCCTCAACGTGTGGGGGGGCGACCACGAGCACGGACTCGTCTACGTTCTCGAGGATTCGCTTTACTATGGTGACCGGATCGCGTTGTTCTTGAAGCAGCAGCACCGCGTCTCTTGTGACTAAAAAACCAGCCTCCGTGAAGAGATGTATGAGGTCAGTTTGAATCATCGAACACCTCCTACCACGCGGAACATGAACGGACGGCCTCCTGTCACGTCTAACCATCGTTTAGTTATAATGTGGTCCCAATTCACGACGTCGCTCAATCGCTCCTTGAGCAGGCGCTTAGTTGCGTCCTCAGGTTCTATACTCCGTGATTCGCAAAAGCCTGTAACAAGCCGTTCGGCAAGTCTGTAAGCGTCGTGCTCCTCTTCCCCCGCACTTATGAGCCCTTCAAGCGACTCACCTATGAATTGCACGAAGTCTGTTTGTTTGACTTCCTGTGGGGCATCTACCCCCCGGCTACACGGCACTTGCACCCCTTTGATGTGTAAGCGCTCTGAACCCTCTGCTGGCTTTTTTTCTAAAATAGATTCGTTAGATTGCTCCGACCCAACACCATCATGACCAGATACACATGCCTCGCGAGAATATACGCGCGTGCGCGCGTGAGTATTCTCTTCTGTTTTGGGGTGTATCTGGTCTTTTTGTTTATTTTTATTATTTATTATATTATTATTATTGCCTTCTTTTTGGTGTATCTCATCATTTTGAGCTTCCTCACTTTCGGGACCAGATACACA
>JBAULJ010000126.1:0-2320 GCA_049578125.1 Halobacteriota archaeon | reverse complement strand
ATATACGTGCGCCGCGAGGGCGAGGGTAAGCCAATCGTGCTGGTCCACGGCATCGCATTAACGCACGATATGTGGCGGTATCAGGTTCCCTACTTAAAGCAAAACGGCTATGAAGTGGTGTCCATCGATCTTCGCGGCTTTGGGAGTTCACAATATTATAAATTTGGTAAAGCAGCTGAGTATACTTACGAACGATGGGCAAAGGATCTGGGCCTCATCCTTCAGGCATACGACTTGCAACAAGTAACGCTGGTGGGCTACTCAATGGGCGGAGCGGTCGCGATGCAGTACATGTTGGATTCCAACTGGCGCGTAGATAAGCTTGTACTGATTGCTGCGACGGGACCGAACATGCAGGAGACGGGCTTGCCCTTCCCCCCTGATGATGCTCGTTTAGCTGCAACATGTGTGGGCCTTAACACGTTCGCCGAGTTAATCAAAAAAATTGATCAAGTTGGAAGCGATCAAGCCGTTAAAGCAGCCGATGACGCGTTTGAGGCATTTTTGCGCTTAACGTTTCCAACTATCTATCTCATGGATTTTGCAGACGGAATCGACGGGGTGAAATGGCTTAGAAAGATGTTTGACTCATGCTCTCGTGAAGCGTTGGTCGGTGGACTCAAACAGATGCACGACGTGAAGATCCCGCTGCGTGTGGGTACGATCAACACGCCGACAAGAATCTGCCATGGAATCCTCGATCCGTTTGTGCCCTTTGGACTGGGGGAACATCAGAAAAAGCTGATTGCAGACGCTGACCTTACACCGCTAATAGGCGGTCACGGACTGTTTTTTGAGCAGGCGGATGAGCTCAACCGCGCGTTGGCGGGAGGACAGGTCCGACAGATCCCTGAGTGCCCTTTCTATTTGTGCCCTGTACGTTGGGTTAAATGCAACAAAGGCTGATGGCTGGCGTAATGCCTATGATGAGCGTATCCTCACCCACGGAGTTTCTGGCGTAGACTGGCGGTTTTACAAGCATCCGCTGCCTGAGCACGTGTATGATGTTTATATGAAGTATTGGAAAGATGTAGAATTTATTCAATATGCCCTGTTCTCACAGCGCCCGCAATAGAATGCCTGTGTGGAGTCATAGAAATCCGCTTCGCAACATCTTGGATTTTAAATAGGCGTTCAACTGCGCACGAAAGCGAAAACTTAAGCCGCAAAAGTATAGTTTTACGTGTTTAGTGTATTTTTTCCACGAACTGAAGAAGGCGAAACGTATGGTCAAAAAAGCGGCTGCGATAGTCGTGCTTGTTATAATTGCGTCACTGGTCGTAGCAGGCTGTTTAGCTTCGTTTAACGCTACGAACGTTGCAGTGAGCCCTTTGCCAACGCCTGCACCGACGGTATCGACGCCAACGCCGCACGTCGATTACAGCAGCATTCTTACTGAAGAAAGCGAATCGACTAATTTCATAATGGAACAGCCATTTACAAAATCAACTAACACACGTGGAAACGATGTTTATAAAGGGGTCGGGAGGAACGTGACTATGCCCGACAGCCCAAGCGTGACTCTCGTTTTCGAATTAGTGGACACAAAAGCAGAAGCGAAGCAGGTTTTTGACAAAGAAGTAGCTGTCAAACTTGACGATGGATACACTTATAGTCCCGCAGTGAGTGCAGAACAGAAAACGCTGAGTCCGAGCGTTCTCGAGGCTTGGTACGGAAACCGCGGGAATAGTTGGTTCTATTGCGATTACCGATACGATACCGATGTTCATAGTTGGATTGTATTTGAACAGTCTGCCGCTTCTTCGTAGGCTGTTCGTCGTTAGCCGCAGTCAACAACATATTATCGAGCACATACGAAGGCTCCAAAAATGAAACTTATTCTGTATTTTGTGAAATGATTAACGCGGCCTCGTTTTGCATTTTAATCCGCGTTTAGGCGTTGGTCGTTTTGTCGTATTTTTTTATCGATATCTGGCCGGTGGCTACGTCTTTAGATATAGCGAGATCTCGCAGTCAGAGTACGTAAAGCCGATTTTCTATCTCGTTTTATCTCAGTAGGCAAGGCCCTAAAATGTCCTTGGGAATCGCGGACTCGTAAAGGCCGAACCCGTCCTCGGTCGAAAAATCGCTGCGATTAAGCTTACTAATGACGGTGCCGACTTCCTCGTTTTCACGCGTTAACTCCTAATTACGAAAGCGAAAACTTAAGCCGTAAAAGCTGAGTTTTACGTGTTTATACTTTAAGAGGCAAAATGGCGGAGAAATCACTTTTTCACTCTTACGCACTTTTCCGAGGGCGATCGTTTTCAGATCTCAAAGGGCCCTAAACTTTTGCTCAACGTCCCCTCTTGAGTCGCTG
>JBAULJ010000125.1:0-15436 GCA_049578125.1 Halobacteriota archaeon | reverse complement strand
TAAATGCAATTGCCATCGGTCTCAGGCTTGAGAACATTGAGTACGAGCCCGAACAGTTTCCCGGCCTCGTCTACCGGTTATCGGACCCGAAAGTGGTGGTTCTTTTGTTTGGTACCGGCAAACTGGTCGTCACGGGCAGCCGAAAGCCCGAAGATGCGGCCAATGCGGTCGATCGAATCGTTAAGGAACTTAAACGCTTAAGCTTTCTGTAGTTTACTCAGTTTTGGCCGCTACGCTGAATGATAATCGGGAAATGAATACGCTCGTTTTGAGCTCCGTTAAAAACCGAGTAAACATAAGAGTTATTTTGTCTACGAAATAACGGCGCTACGGGCTCCGCTCTAAAGACTGACACATTATGAGAATTCCAGGGCTCGAGGTTGCACAATATGACCAGCAATTATCACAAAAGTAGAAAGAATACGGCCCAAGGGCGCTCGGATCCGGGCCGGCCGGCGCACGGTTCTACAATGCGGTTAATCTCTCTAGCGCACGAGATCGATGTTGAACCGCGTGCATCAAAAGTAGAGAGAGTGGCAGATCAGCGACACTTACTAGCGATTGTCTTTCCCCCCGATTGGCCGTCGCAAATACTCAGCAATATCCGCTTTTACGAAAGCCGCTTTATAGGGGTTTTTTTCGCACCACCGATCGTAGCAGTAACTAAACCTTGGATTGCTAATCTGCACCGTTGAGCACGGTTCACACTCAGGGCGGCCATGCTTTGCCCTAACAGCGGTTATCTTTCCGGTAAGACAGCCATTGCATTGGTCAGGTGGATTCACTTCGTGTTTGTCTGAGTCTCCCGTTTTTATCACATCCTCACTAGTGACCTGTTTGCACTGCTATATCGGTCTTCGCTATAGAAAGAAAGGTATTGCTGAGGCACGAGCCTTCGAAAACACAACCGGCCGCACCAAACACAGTAACCTACCACTCACGCTCGCCCGATAGGCCGCTCTCGTTAGAATTTGCCGCGATGGCTAACTGAAGCCCACTAACGTCGCGATTTTAGCCTTATCTAATGGTATTATGCCCTGCCGGTCATGGCCCTCTCCGTAGCTCCTAGCTCATTATTTCTTTTTTGGGGTCTGCGGAGGTTAATGCGAGGAGTTCGGAGGCCGGTTTGACGCTATTACTGACGTCAGAAAAAACCGATCAAGCTATTATGGAGCGTGGTTCATGTAAAAAAGGACGCGTCAAGAGGACGAGACGGGGCATGCCGACCAAAGCAAACAACCCCGTCCCGTGCAGATTCTCAACAAGGGTTCCTTGAACGTCTCAAGAATGGGAGACTGCTATGGAATCAGGCTACTATGTTGGTCCCAAAAGTCATGCAGAATTCCTAAAAGATGATGCAGTATATGAAGCGCTCTCTCAAAAACTAGTGGATGTGCTCGGTAGCGAACTTAAAGGGAAAGAAGACGACCGGTCAGCCGCAAAACACACTTCTCTTTTATAAGCCCTTTCGTCCTCATCGTTCAACCTGCTCATTCTGCTGGCCGCTTAAAATACAGTGAGCTATATGTGAGAATGTTCTCTAATCGTTCTATCTAATATCCATAATCATCGTCATCATAATATTCGTCATAATCGTCGTTTATTCCCCGTAGCCAACTATGAACGCCTTCGTCTACAGCCCCCCTTTCAAGGTCATAAGTCGCCGCTTCTATATCTGGATAGACATTGTACGTCACCAGGCAGAGGCCCCTGACAGCGCTGTTCTGGCCTGCCTGATATGAGTAGTCGGGCCTGCCATCTAATCGTGTCTCGCTCTTGAAAACCTCGAGTTCAGCGAGCAGTTCGGGATCGTTCGGGATCTTAATCTGCTTGTAGCTTATAAGCAGCGACAGGTTCTCATAAGCCGACGTCCATCTCTGCTCGGTCATTTCAACGCGTCGTACTGCTGCCCCTCTTCGCGCAAGCGCCTTAAGCATAGCCTCGTCTATTCCTGCTAGGGCCCAAACGGCGGCATTATAGCGCTGGGCCGTCTGAAATGCCCTGTCTATCTGATCCTTCATTGATTCGTATTTGGTGCGCTGAAAATGGACTATAGAACCGTGATCGACGTTGTAGACCACAAGGACGCCGAACTCCTCGAGGCGGGCCGGTATCCATCCTATACGATAGTTGTCCTCGGGATGGATCGCGCCTTCCGCGGTATCGGCGACGATCTCACTGGTTCCGTCATAGAGCGTATCGTGTAGTTTATTAATGGCCTGTGACGTTGCATCTACGCAATCGTCGTTCGCTACGTTCGGGAAGTTCAAGAGCTCATTGAGATAATCCTTCATCCAAGGTTGTTCCTCTGGTGACGGGAGATACACGTTGCGTGCCTGAAAATACGGAGTAATGCTTAGAGCTCGCATCTCTTTCTTCCCAACCGCCGGGATGGGTATTACGCCCGGGATGTCGAGGTTTCGAAGATGGGAACTCAGCCCGGCGCCGATCGACTGAGCTTCTATTATCTTGGCTCTCGCGTCCGGCCACTTGTCGCTCAATGCCCTTATCTGCGCGACAATCTCGTCGAAGTCCCACCTTCCCCTGACCTGATCTAACAGGTATATGCTCGCGCCTTTCCGCCCCCAAACCTGACCGACACAATAGTCCGACTGTAGCGTCTTCGTGCTGGTAGGATCCCACGACTGGATCATCACGTCGAAGATTTTGGGCACTTGGCCTCTCTGAGGGTCGGGATCGTAGAACATCAGCCACTCCTCTTTGAACATCGCGGTTGCATCGGATTCGAAGGAACACTCATACTCGCTGCGATAGACTTGCTCTCCCAGCTTGACGCGCTCTTCTGCCAAGAATTCGGGACTCATATGCGGGCAATCATCCGTCGTTACTGTGATGCCGTGCCAGACTGTGTCAGGATTCGCCTTCCAATCCGTCCACTCTTCGAAAAAGAAGCCACGTCTACCGAATGGTGTAGAAAGCAGTATTAAACGTCCTTCCTGATGATGCAGCATAGGACGAGCCCGCTGATACAGTTCGTCCTTCACTAATGCTGCTTCGTCGATAATTAGGAGGGTGACGTCGTGATAACCAACGATAGTTTCAGTTGATGATGGCAGCGACAAAATGCGCGAGCCATTTTTTAATTCCAAACGATGAGCGGATTCAGCTTTCGGTGAAAGTGACAAATCGGTTTCGAGCAACTTATAAAAATCAATAGTCTTCTTGAACAGTTCCATCGACTGCCGTTCAGATTTCGAGAACATCAGGATAAATGCATTTGGAGTGTAGAGCGCGTGGTGGAGGGCTATGACCGCTGTCAAGATGCTCTTTCCTGCCCCGCGGGGACAGTTCATTATAATGCGGGGGTGCGTGCTGAGTAAGAAATCAGCCTGCCAGGGGTTGGGATTAAACCCTAATTTGCGAGCGAACTTAACAGGGTTGATCGCTAAGCTCAGGTCTTGAAGCGCTGCGCGTGTTACGTTTATGCTTGAAGCTGAATTTGAATTAGTCGCTGCCATTTTTAGTTAGATTCTTCCTCTACAACATCTTCTACGATGGCGTCTAAAGCCTCAGAGAGCGCTAAACGGACTTCTGGGAATGGGGCGAGCTGCTTGATTATGATCTGTTTGAGTTTCATAAATTCGGGGTTCATCAGGAGGTTTACCTGCGGCGCTTCGTTCAGCTGCCCTGTCAGTTTTGCCGTCAGCTCGAGTTGTTTGATCTCGACCTCGAGCGCCTTGAGTGCCACTCGTTCCTTTTCCTCGCTGAGCGCCTTTTCGAGAATGCGCTGTGTTGTCTGATGCGACTGGGCTAGTTGACGAATGACGTCGATGGCCTGGAGTTCCCTCGCCTCCCTTCGTGCGAGCTCGGCGACGTGTGGCGCAACGCAGAACCGCATGTGGCGGGATACGGTGCTATTATGGCAGCCGACAATGGTGGCAGCTCGTGACTGCGTCAACGTGCGATCTGCTATTTGCTGCTCAATTTCAGACCTTCTTGGGTGCAAACAAACCTTACAAGGCATATTGGTGCGTGCTCCTCACAACAAACAGCAGCTCAATCTCTTGGGTCAAAATTACTCTTAATAGTGGGGTGGTCTTGAAGCACTATATAAAGCTGACATACAGAAAAGGCCGTGTAGGCGTTTTTATAAAAAACGCTTTGTCGTTTCGCTCTCCATCGCGCGCATGGCCCCCCTCCAGGAAATGACAGCGAAAAGTAGTATTTAAGGGTAAATAAACAAAAAACGCGTAGCGCCGTTTGACGGATTCAAAATCGATCTTCTTCTGTTATATAATAAAGAAAAGATAAAATTAGTCGTGACCATCCTCGAATCAAAAAGGAAAAACTGAGTCACTGTTTCTTCAATATCGCATCCAATCGTTTTTCGAGCCCGCTTTCTAGTTCTTTAATCCCCTATAAAAAACTACATTGGGGTCTTTATCGTCAGATGCAGTGTCGAATCTTTTTCGCCAATAAAATAACTTCTTCATCCCGATCGAGTCCGTGTGCATACCCTAACCGTAATACACATTTGGCCGATCGTAACTGAGGTCAGCGACGAGAGTCCCCGCCACTTTTATTCGTTCTTTTTATCTTGCTAGGGACTTCCCGAGTGCTCTATGTCGTCGGATTTTTCCGCGTGGAAGCCAAACGACTCACATGCTCGCCTAATACCATCATGCCCATCTTCAAGCGAAGAATCTTCTTTATCCATTGACATAAGATGAAAACACGCTCTTTCTCGATACCTAGGTCACTTCGCTTACGCGACTTGGTAGTTGGTCCCTTTTGCGTTTCCAACTTATCTTGTAGGTATTTCACTACACATCCAATCTGAGCGCGGCAGTCGACAAATACTCGGCACCAAAAAACGGGAGGACACTTTGTGGAGGAGTGTCAATTGATTCAAAATGTTCGCGCGTCTTTATATCGCTTTATAACCAACTTTGCAAGGCTATTGTTTTCATTAACGTATGTGGGATATGTCCGATACCTGCCCCCTTTCGAATTGCGGTCAGAGGTTAGTGTCTCCCACTAATGCATCTTTGATAGCAAATCACGCAAAAAACCGGCGAATTCGGCTTCGCTGAAGCAACTCTCACGAAAAGACGTTAACGCGCCGAGAATTCAAGCCAAGTTCTTTCCAGTTCTTTGCCGAAGAAGCGCCTCTTCGAGCCACTTAAAAACCTCAGGTCCGCGTCGCGGGCCAAAGATCTCAGCAAACTTATCACTGATGAGTTCAGCGTCGTCAACGGAGCGTAAATAGCAGACAAACCAATACTTCCGGTCCCCAAAGCGGTGGCTGAAAAAGCGGTCCGCGTAGATGAGATCGCTGCAGTAGTACTTGACAAAGCTTCGCCCCGTACAAACGCCGATGTCGTACCCCTTGCTCAGTATTATCGACTTGACGTTGCGCTCTTCCCTCACGTAGTCAAAGCGCTTCACGTAGGTACTACAGTGAAGCACCGCAACGGCGTCCCCGGGAATCACCTTTACGACGCTGAGCGTTCCCTCTGCTGCCGGCCACGTCGCTTCCAGCTGAGCGTAGGCGTCAGAGGGGGCGTAGTAGATGTCGCTGAGATCGGCCGACTGATGGATGCTGTCCTTGAGCAGCTCCTGCACTCCGACCAGTTGAGGCTGTAGACGCTCCCGATTACGCAACGTGATGCGAAACTCAGTTATGCCAGTTTCCGCCATAATCCAAACACCAAAGGGCGCGGCTCGTACTTAAGGGTATGAGAAAAAGAAAAAGGGGACGGGCACAGATCACCTTGCTTGACTGAAGTCCAGCGTTTCGTTCGAACAGTGAGCTCAACAGAGGCCTTGTTTAAAGAGCCACCTCACTGAAACGCAGCTCTCCTTGCAGAGATTCGAAAATCGTCAGCATAGCGGCCGTCGTCGCCGCTAGCTTGTCGCTGCTGATGTGCTCTGAATCAGACTCGCTGAGTCTACGATCACGATGTCGTCTATTTGCTGGATGGCGTCCCGCCTCAGATCACGAATCTCGATTTTTTGCCACGCGCTGTACACCGTCGGGGCGCTTCCTTTCGTCAATTCATAGGCTTTGTACGGCAGGGACAACGGTTTCGTCAAATTCGTCGTTCCAACGTATCCTGCGTTGTTGGCGTTGACGTAGTTTGTCGCTTCGTTAATAGATGCAAAGCGGATGATGGTGCGATTCAAGTTGAGGTCCTCGTTTGACGTCACATTTCTGAACTGCGCTTGTACGCTAACGGCCGAGCCGTTCTGCCACTTCGCAACCCACGAATAGACGGCGGTGTTGTTCCTGAGCTCCTTCTCAAGCGAAACGACGAAACTGTCGAGAAATGTGTCGTGAGTCCCTGCGCTTGACGTCGCTGTTGATGGCGTAGGTGACGTCGTTGTCGGAGATGTGCACCCCGCAACGAGCACGGCGCCGAGCACTACGGCTGCAATCATTGCAGCCACATATCGTGTATTCATCTTTGACCGCTCCTTTCGACAATGGCTTATCCTTACGGATGTGTGAAAAAGAAAGGGAGGAGGAGACCCTCACTCCTCATCAAGTGAGGCGAGGTCCCCCATCGGCAGTCCGAGCTCTTGCGCTTTGAGCACCCGGCGCATAATTTTACCGCTTCTCGTCTTCGGGAGCTTGTCCATAAACTCAATCTCCCGTGGAAACGCGTGCGCCGCCAAGTGCTTTTTGACGAACTGCGCGATGTCCTGCTTGAGGTCCTCAGACGGGACCTGTCCCGCCCGAAGGCTCACGAACGCCTTGATAATCTCGCCACGGACCGCGTCGGGCTTTCCGATAACGCCGGCTTCGGCAACGGCAGGGTGTTCCACGAGCGCGCTTTCCACCTCGAACGGGCCCACGCGTTCGCCTGACGTCTTTATGACGTCGTCCACGCGTCCCATGAACCAAAAGTAGCCATCCTCGTCGCGAAACGCGCTGTCGCCTGTCTTGTACCATCCTTGAATCTCGAAGTAGCTCTTGTACTTCTCCTCGTCTCTCCAGATGCCGCGCATCAGCGCTGGCCACGGCGGCTTGATGACGAGATTGCCCGGCGTATTCGGGGGGAGCTCCTGACCCGAGTCATCGACGATCGACGCCGTAATGCTCGGAAACGGGCGCCCCATTGAGCCTTCCCGTATGGACATGCACGGATAGTTTGCGATGAGTATCTGGCCCGTTTCGGTCATCCACCAGTTATCGTGGATGGGGAGCTTGAAGGCCTTAAGTCCCCAGCGTATCACTTCCGGATTGAGCGGCTCACCGACGCTCGTGATGTAACGCAGGCTTCCGAAATCGAACTTGCTTGCAACGCCGAGTCCGTCCTTCATGAGGAGCCTGAGCGCCGTCGGCGCGGTGTACCAGATCGTCACCTGATACTGATCGATGATGCCGTACCACTTAGCGGAGTCAAACCGGCCGCTGTACGAGACCTGCGACGTGCCGTTCAGCCACGGGCCCCAGCACGCGTACGAGGTGCCGGTGACCCACCCGGGATCTGCCGTGCACCAATAGATGTCGGTCTCCGTGACGTCTTGCACGTACCGCGTCGTGATGTAGTGCCCGATCATCGCGTTGTGGGCGTGTATGACGCCCTTCGCTTTGCCGGTCGTTCCCGACGTGTAGTGCATCATCACGGGGTCTTCGCGGTCCATCCACTCCGTTTGATGCGCAGTCGAGGCGCCCTTCATCTCCTCTTCGAAGCTGATCGTGCGGTCGCCGGTCAGTTCGACACCGTCCGACTTCGCGACGATCACGTACTTGAGCTCAGGGAGGCTGTCGACGACCTCGTCGACGCTCGACGCCTTAAGATCGGGCACGGTGACCAAGACCTTGGCGCCGCTGTCTTCGAGCCGGTCCTTGACAGCCTCTGCCCTGAATCCCCCGAAGAGTGGCCCCCAAACGGAACCGTTCTTGACCGTGCCAATCGCCGCGATGTAGAGCTCGGGGTAGCGCCCCATGTACGTGAAGACACGGTCTCCACGGGCGATACCGAGGCTCTTGAGCACGTTTGCGAATTGGTTCGAGAGGAGCTTCAAATCGAGAAACGTGTACTTGCTCGCGCCGTCAGGGCCGTCGGCGTAGAGGGCGACCTTGTTCTTCCTCCACCCCTCGACGTGCCGGTCGATCGCTTCGTGCGCGACGTTCACCCGGCCCGTCTCATTCCACGTGAACTCCTTTTCGACGTCCTCGAAGCGAAATTCGGCACATGCCTGCTCGTAGTCCGGCATGTTGCCCGGCCAGTGCTTCTCGATGATCTCTCGTTCACCGACGGTCTTTACAGTCCATTCGTAATCCGCGTGGTTTGCCAATGTACTACACCTCTTTCGAAGACCACCTTCAGTCAGCCTCAAAGGCTAGATCGTCTAACTATCGCTATTAATGATGTCCTATGCTCGCGCTGTTTTTACTTATATTTTGTGATGTTGAAAGTAGCCGCTAAAAGAGACAAGCAGCCCGCAGTGTCAGCAAATGGGTGAGAGCTACAGCCGCATAAACGGCTTTGCCGTCAAAAAAGAGAGCTCAAGCGGCTGAACCGGCGAACAGCTTCATTTTACCGTCGTTGAAACGCGACTTTCTGTAAGCGTCTTCGGGAGATCCTTCAAGTCCCCCAGGTTAAGCGTGCTTGTCGTAATAAATGCGACCAGATCAGCGTTGCCTTTCGCCGTGAAGCTCACGTCGACGCTGTACTTTCCGCTAGCCTCAAGCAGGGGGGAGTATGCTGTCCAGTTGTCGGCCCCGGCTTGTTTCACCACAACGTAGAGGTTCTGGTTGCTTAATTTTCCCGCGTACGTTCCGGTAAGGTGCGCGTTGCCTATGCCCACCGTTGAGGGCACGTTGAGCGTTATTGAGGGTTTTTCCGCGTCCGGACGGGGGGTCGCGGTTCTCGGAGAGGGGGTCGGCGAGGGGGTGACCTGAACCTGGAACGTCGTCGTCGCATTCGAAGCGGCGTAATCATAATCACCGGCAAATGAAGCAGTGAGAACGTGCTTCCCGATTGACAGAGCTTGGGTCTGATCCATCGTCATGTTGAACGCCGCGAATCCCCACATGGTTCGCGACGTCTCTCTGGGCACGTTGTCAATTGCCCAACTGATCTCTTTGTCGTCCAAGCCCTGACCACGCGTCATGTTGAGCTGGCACGTGAACGTCGCGTACTCACTGAGGTTTACCGCGGCCGGCGCGGTGACCTTGAGCGTACTGGTGGCAGCGGAGTTCGCGAGCGTAGGACTCTCGTGCGCCTGGTCCAAGCACCCTAAGGTGACCGTTACAAGTAAAATCGAAGCTGCGACGACCAAGAGCTTCAGCATTACATATAATACTCCCATTTCAAGAGATAAAGATTGTGTAAGCTCGGTAGAGCACCATGCTTTATGTAGGTGAACGCAGACTTGTAGTTCGTTGGACGGGCCCGAGCGACCGGTGAACGACGGGTAGTGATAAATGAATATGACACAAACGAAAAGACCTTTTGACGTGTTATCCCGCAATATCGGCAAGAGCGTTTCCGTACGCTTGAAAGGCGCGCAGGTGTTCAAGGGGACGTTTCTGGGTTACGATCCCCACTGGAACATTTCGCTTGCCGAGGCCGAGCAATGCAAAAACCACAGGCGCGTGACGCTCGGCAAACTCATACTGCGCGGCAACAACGTGCTATACGTTTCTGAGTTGGACCACGACTAGCGTCGCGTTTACGGTGCATCGTCGAGAGAGGCTATCACCATGGATCTTACTGACGACGTAATGGGGTTGCTCAACGATCGCGACGCCGTCAAGACGCTCGCGACGATTGCCGATGACGGGACGACAAGCCTAGTGGCCGTCAAAGCCATCCACGCACCTGAGCAAAACGTCATCGTGCTCGCTCAGACCGCGGCAAAACAACTCGATAGTGAGCTTCTGCGCCACATGGACACCGGCAGCTTGGTATCGATCTTATGCGTCTCAGCGCGAGGAGAGCGTGAAGTCGCCTATCAGATAATCTGCAGCGTCAGGGAGTTTCAAACCGCCGGGCCCCTCTACGAGAAGTTCCTCGACGAGTTACGAGCTCGTTACGTCGATCTCGACGGCGTCTGGGTCCTCGACCCGGTCGATATCGTTGATCGGTCTGCCAGTTTCGGTCCCGGAAATCGAGCGATGTAGCAAGCAGCGAGGCGCAGCGCGGCCGGAACGGAGACAACGCACCTGATTAAAAAAAAGAGAGGTGATGGCGTACCCATCACCAGCCGTGCCGCTTAAATCGCGTCGTGGTCTCGCTCGCCCGTTCGAATCCGCACGACCTGTTCGACATTCATTATGAATATCTTGCCGTCGCCTATTTCGCCCGTGTGTGCCGCTTTCGCTATTGTATCGACCACCTTGCTGGCAATACTGTCGGGGACTACGATGTTGATTTCGAGCTTCGGCAGCAGGTCGATCGGGTATTCGCGACCCCGATAGATTTCGGTAACCCCCTTTTGCCGGCCGCGGCCTTTCACTTCCGTGACGGTCAAGCTGGGACAGCCGATATCGTCGAGCGCCTCTTTGATGACATCAAGCTTATTTGGTCTGACTATAGCCATAATTTTCTTCATTTTCCACCTCTGTCAAATCCTTCCCAACGCATACGCGCCCAAAGGCTATACGTGATACGCAGCCTCGTCGTGCAGCGCCTGATCCAAGCCCTGGACCTCTTGCTCCTCGCTCACGCGCAGCCCGATGGTAAGGTCGATCGCTTTCGCGATGATCAACGTGACCACAAAGGAGTACGCGAACGTCGCGGCGACCGCCACGGCCTGTATCCCCAGCTGTGCGGGATTGCCGTACGCAAGACCGGTGCCCGCCGCGTTAATAAAGGGACTCGCGAAGATTCCGGTCGCGAGTGCGCCCCAAATGCCTGAGAACCCGTGCACGCCAAACACATCGAGCGCATCGTCGTAGCCGAGCCGCGGCTTGATGTAGGAAATCGCCGTGTACGACACAAGCGAGGTCACAAAGCCGATCACGATAGCAGCGGGGATGTTGACGAATCCCGCCGCCGGGGTAATCGCGACTAAGCCTGCGACAATGCCTGACGCCGCGCCCAACATGGTCGCTTTGCCGAATCGCAGGTATTCGATCAGCATCCACGAAAGCATGCCAGCAGCTGCAGAGGTGTTCGTAACGATAAACGCTGAGCCGGCGAGCTGCCCGGCCGCAAGCGCGGATCCTGCGTTGAAACCAAACCAGCCGAACCAAAGCAGTCCGGCACCCATGATGGCATACCCGAGTTGGTGCGGCAGCAGGCTTCGGTCTTTTCGACCTCTGAGCAGCAGGATGAGGGCTAACGCGGCCACACCGCTGTTGATGTGAACGACGGTGCCGCCGGCAAAGTCGAGGGCGCCGAGTTGTGCGAGCCACCCGCCGCCCCACACCCAGTGAGCGACAGGAAGGTAGACAAACGTGGCCCACAGCGGAATAAACAGCATCCACGCGCCAAACTTCATCCGTCCGATAATAGCGCCCGAAATAAGCGCTACGGTGATCGCCGCGAACGTCATTTGGTAGGCCGCGTAAACGCTTGTTGGTATCGACCCAACCAACGTATTCGATTCCACCACATTATGGAAGAAGAAGTCTCCTGGAACGCCGATAAACCCGTGCACGTCAGGGCCAAACACCAAGGGGTATCCATAAGCGAACCAGATGATGCTCACCACAGCGTACGCCGAAAAAGACAGGAAGAGGGTATTCAAGACGGTCTCTTTTTTTACGAGCCCCGCATAGAACAAGGCCAATCCAGGAACGGTCATCAACATTACGAGAGCCGTAGACATAAGCATCCAAGCGGTATCTCCCGAACTGAGAACGGCAGTAACCATGTGTTCCTCCGTGTTCGAACAAACAAATCTTGCGTGTGCCAAAAGTAAGAAGTAGGAAGCCTACTTCCGTCACCCAATTATATTAAACTGTATAAAAGCATTTCTATTAGCTCCGGGGGCGGGAGCGTTAAAAAAAGGGGACCCTATCGCTCAGAACGAATTAGGCGGGCCAGAAACGCGCGTCGAATACAGGCCAGACTAGTTTTGTGACACGGTCATCAGCCGCCAAGCGTGTTCACTGACATACGGAATATGCTCGATCGTTTTCGAATCTTCCGCGCCTATCCTGTGCCTCGTGTTATAAGCGTAGTCAAAGACGATGTTGTTGAGGTCATTCTCGAGCTCAGCGGCGAGGTGCGCAAGCTGTGGCAGCTCGTACCGCAACGCGGGGGTTAAAGCGACGCGAATTGCCGGCAAGAGTCCTGCATCGTCGACGACCAGGATTGAATCGTCGATGCAGTAGCCACGCTCAGCACAAAAAAGCGACGCGTAACTCTTCAGCTCCCCTTCCATGTCCGAAAGGACAGCCTCGAAGAGCGGGTGAAGTCTCTCAATATTCATTAGGTGTGCCTCGATCGTAAATCGTTGTACGTCGTAGCACCGCCACGTATTTAGTTCTGAGCCTATTCTAGCGTAAACAACCGAGGCAAAACCGAGGATAACGCAAGCTCGCACGCGTATGCGTTCGCAAAAAGCGACAATTACAGATCCGTCCTTAACTCCCTCAAACGCGGCTAGTTGGTGCGGTTATTCTCTGTCGAGCCCGCCCGCGTCCGCGCCCACTTGCCGTGCCACCGCACTCAGCCTTTCGAGCAGCAAGATGTAACCGTCACGCATCGCGTCCTGCACGCCTTCCCGTACACCTGCCTTGTTGTACTTGTAGGCGACAAATCTTTGCCAGTCTTGCTCTAAAAGCAGCCGGTCGTCTGAGAGCGATGGTGCCGCAACGACGCTTTCGAACTGTTTGGATTCTTCCATGAATTTTTCTAAGCCCAAAAACTCATCGACGAGCTGATTAAGGTCAACCTCAGGGTTCATCAAGCATGAACCTGTTGCACTTCATATATAACCCTCTGCACAAACCCGGCTCGGAGACAGCGGCCACCCGCATGCAAACGCGCTCCGCGCCATGCGCTGGCTTCTCGTCCACCGTCGCGGGGCTTCCATTGGAGCACGACGAAGGGGGTAGGCTCGCTCCTGTGCGGGCTCTGTCGATGTAGACACTGGAGCGCCTTTTTTTTGACATAAGAGCAAAAGATAAGGTTTAAATAGGACCTACCGTCCTTTTACGAGAAATGAATTGTCAAGCATCGACCTTTGAGACCGAGCTCTTTGGGCTTGAACAAGAAGAAGATTTTGAGAATTTCCTTGATATTATCGACCTTAAGAATCCCAACTTTTCCCGGTACGTAAACGAGACGAAGATCGATTGAAGCTCGAGGATACTCAGGAACAAGAAGACGAGGCAATCTACATGACCGAGGCAGAAATGTTGATATGTACCCGCTGCGGCAAGCCGCTACGAATGAATCCTTTCAATGGCTACAGCCTATGCCCATTTTGCATCGCAAAGAATGAGCACACGGCAAAGGATGAGGTTTGGTCCGCCGACAGCAAGGTTTCGAGCTAGTTTCATAGGTGTACGAGATAGCAGGGGGTCGACAAATGAATTGTCAAGCATCGACCTTTGAGGGCTCTTTGGGCTTGAACAAGAAGAAGATTTTGAGAATTTCCTTGATATTATCTAATTGCTTCTGCAAGCTCCAGTGCTAGAATGCACGATGTTTGAGGCAGAAAATTTAAAGCTAGGTACCTCTTCCTTACTACATAGCTCAAGTGCGACCAGGACCTGTAAGTATGGACCGGCACGATTGAGGCAGAAAAAAGCATCACTCGAATGCGACAGGATTAAAGAGCAGCAATACATGGGAACGAGTAGACCATCATAATCGGCGGAGTGACTGAGATGGACTTCACGATTTACGAGCCCGACAACTCCTTGAAGAAAGGGTATCGATCGCTGTATAGCGAGATATTCAGCGAACTCAACAAAAACAGATGGCTGATCTTCCAGTTATTTAAAAAGGACTTCATAGCACTTTATAAACAATCGCTCATTGGAGTTTTATGGGCGTTTTTATTGCCTTTGGTAAGTGTCGGAACCTTCATCGTGTTGAACGGGGCAGGGGTATTTAACGTCGGCGCAATGAGCGTTCCCTATCCGATTTACGCGATTCTTGGCACGGCATTGTGGGGACTGTTCGCAACGGGTCTCGTAGCAAGTTCGAATTCGCTCGTGCAAGCTGGGCCAATGATTACGAAAATAAACTTTTCAAAGAAGTCTCTCGTGATCGCTTCGATGGGACAGGCGCTGCTCGCGTTTATCATTCAGCTGTGCTTGGTGGTCGCCCTGTTAGTGTATTATCGCATCACACCGAGTCCTGCCATTCTCCTCCTCCCGCTACTAATCGTGCCCGTTGTGTTATTTACGTTAGGGTTCGGTTTTTTGCTGTCCCTGCTCAATGGTATTGTCAGGGACGTAGCTAATATGCTGGCAGTCGTCGTGACGTTTTTGTTGTTTCTTACGCCTGTTCTATACGTAAAACCAACGACAGGGGCGCTTGCGACACTTACAACTTACAATATATTGTATTATCTTGTCGCAGTACCACGGGATCTCGCTTTGTTTGGAACGTCCACCTACTTGAGAGGCTTCATGCTTTCGAGTGTTATTGCCTTTATTGTCTTTATGCTGTTTTTGGCTGTTTTTCACCTCACAGAAACCAGAGTTGCAGAGAGGGTCTAGATGCAAGACGTCGAAGTATCGCTGAGCCACGTGTCGAAGAAGTATTGCAAGTCGTTGAGGCGATCGATGGGCTATGGCATACGCGATATCTGCAGAAATACATTTAACATGAGCTCACACTCCAATTTGTTGAGAAAAGACGAATTCTGGGCGGTCAAAGACGTCTCCTTTGATATTAAGCAAGGCGAGGCTCTTGGGATGATTGGCGCCAACGGTTCCGGCAAATCAACTATATTGAAATTAATCAATGGAATATTCTGGCCGGACATTGGTAAAGTGGCAGTGAGGGGCAAAGTGGGGGCGCTTATAGAGGTCGGCGCTGGTTTTCATCCCATGCTTACAGGAAGAGAAAACGTCTATTTGAACGGTGCTATTTTAGGAATGACAAAAGCGGAAGTCGATCAGAAGTTTGATGACATTGTTGAATTTGCGGAAATCGGAGATTTCCTTGATACGCCCGTGAAACACTACTCATCCGGGATGTTTGTTAAACTCGGCTTTGCGGTTGCTGTGCATTGCGATCCAGACGTACTGTTGGTCGATGAGGTGCTCGCAGTCGGGGACTTAGCTTTCAAGCGCAAGTGCTTCAAGAGACTTAAGGAACTCAGAGAAGAAAACGTGACATGGTTAATAGTCTCACACGACATCGGCATGGTCCAAGGGAATACTGATCGAGTTGTGCTGTTGAATCAGGGAGAGGTGAAGTACATCGGCACTCCGGAGGATGCTATAAGCAGCTATCTACATTCGCTGTCGCTAAAGAAGACGGCACTTGACAATTCCGTTACTGACGTGCCCACACATATTCGTCCAGCACAAAACGTCGAATATTTC
>JBAULJ010000124.1:0-2933 GCA_049578125.1 Halobacteriota archaeon | reverse complement strand
GTGCCGGAGCACGAAGAAATCGCTGTCAAAACACTGATCGAAGATGTCATTCAATCGCTGCCACCGATGGATGGCGTGCATATCACGACGGACGTTGAAGACCTGAGAGTGGAAGCCGACCCACTCCTAATGCATCGCGTATTTGCCAATCTCTTCCTCAACGCCATGCAGGCGATGCCGGACGGCGGGACGCTCACCGTCAGCGCAGCTGTGGAAGACGGCTCGGTGGCGATAAGCGTGCGTGATACGGGTACTGGCATTCGCACAGAACTCCAAAATAAGCTCTTTAAACCGCTCTTTACCGGTAAGGCGAAGGGGACGGGACTCGGTTTGGCAGTCGTCAAGCGGATTGTGGAAGCGCACGAGGGGCAAATAACCGTTGAGAGTGAGGTTGGAAAAGGGTCAACATTTACAGTAAGATTGCCCGGATGAGGAATTGAAGCGCGGCCGCGATCCGTCCTCATAAAAGCAACCAACTTCTGGAGCAGCCGCAGCCGCGAGACGCCTTCTTTTCCTTGGTTTTGGTTTTTTAAAGCGAATTTTCATTGTGGAAGATTCTTATCTCTACTGCAGAACCAGTTATCAAATACGATAGTACATGGTGCAGTTCTTGGTGATGATACGCGTTTAGAGCATAGTCTGCGCTGAGACCGCGCGAAGTATTCGCAAAGTTCGGCTAGCCACTTTCGCGCGCGAGAGGAATGCACCAAATGGAGCCTCGACATGGACCGGCACCTTGCAGACACCGATCAAAAAAAGCGCCGAGATAAGTTCTTCTGTCAACTTGCGCGGCGCTATCGTGAAGAGGGCCAAAGCGACAAAGCGGGTTGGCTGCCTGTTCCGGAAGCAATGGGGACAGCAGGTTACAGTGATCGTGAAATAAAACACTTTCTGCAGCGCCTTGCCGAGGACGGGTGGATCGAAATCAAGGACCATACTCAGGCTACGTCGGTAGATGCACGATTGACGTCAGCCGGCATGGCGCGCGCACAAGTGATGTGTAAGGACGCATCGTTTTCTTAACAATACTGCACAATTTTCGTGTCTTTTACGACATCGGCTTTTTAGGCACTTTTTGCTGTAAGCGCAGATCTGAGTTTAATGTAGTAATTATATCTACATTCGTTGCTTGAACCGCGTGATTTTTCGGTACGCACTACTTACCTTCGATCTCGAATGAGGCGCGTGCTGAAGCTGCGCAACGTGTTTAACGTCTTTCCTGCCCTCACGACGTCGTCGAAAAACACTTATTAAGCCGGAATAATGATCTGAACTTCAGGAGGTATCCTTCTGCTAAAAGTCATAGTGGTGTATGAGTCACGATACGGCAATACTAAGCGGGTGGCGGAAACAATTGTTGAAGGGATGCGGGATGCGGGAGGAATCGAGGCATCTCTCTGCAACGTGAAAGATGTTGATCTTGATACGATCGTCAACTACGATGCGATTTTGTTGGGCGGCCCAAACCACGTGGGCGGACCTACGAGGAGCATCAAAAAGTTCATAGACAAGCTTAGCAGCCTGCCATTAGCAGGGAAGCAGTTCGCTGTGTTTGACACCTACATGGGCAACGACGTTGAAAAGGCCGTAAGAAAAATGGAGCAGCGAATACGCGAGAAAGCACCCGCGCTGAAGATGTTAGCTCGTGGGTTATCAATACAAGTGCAAGGGATGAAAGGCCCTATTGTTGACGCAGAGCTCCCTAAGTGCAAAGAGTTTGGGACCGCGATAGCAGCAACGTTGATGGCCCCGTCGTAGCACGCTTGGTTTCGCGTGACATCCCGTGCGAACCGCAAAGGCGATTGCTGAAGCACGGGCGTCTCCATTAACTAATTAAGTCATAAGTGCGCACGAACAATCGGTTGAATACTATGAACTTCGACGAATGCATGCGGTTTGCAAATGAGCACGCAATCTGCTCATTTGCTACTGTCGACGGCGACCAACCCCGTGTTCGTACGTTTGGAATGTGGTTTGCGGACAAAGAGGGCTTCTATTTTTCTACCGCGAAAGTGAAAGAGGTATATCGACAGCTGAGGGAAAATGCCAAGGTGGAACTGTGTTTCTACGCTCCGCCAGCACGTCCGCTCGGAGAAGGGGGAACTATTGATTTGGGAAAGGTCATGCGAGCGTCAGGTAACGTTGCGTTCCTCGATGACCCGAAACTCAAGGAGCGCCTTCTCGAAGAGCGGCCGTTTCTACGTCCTAACGCTGAAAATATAGTTCTGTTCCGCGTTGAAAAAGGAGAAGCGTGGTTTTGGACTTTTGCCGACAGTGGACGCGAGTCTGCCATTGAACGAATTAGATTTTAAAGCGAGGAAGGATACGCAAAGCGAGATAAAACGAGTTCGTCATGGCCACCCGCGACTTACCCACCAAAGACGCAATCGAAAAAAGACGCAGTATACGGAAATTTAAGCGCGATCCCGTTCCAGATGAGCATATAATGGCACTGATCGAAGCCGCGAGGCTAGCGCCATCGGCTTCTAATACACAACCGTGGCGTTTTAAGATTGTTTCAGACGACGAGACAAAAGCGAAATTGGCCGTAGCGGCCTATCACCAATCGTTTGTTGCGCAGGCTCCCATCGTGCTGGTGTGTTGCGCAGACCTCCACGGCTATTTTGAAGGCATCGCAACGAGAAGTCAGGAATTTGGGAAGGAGGGCGCGCTCGAGGAGACGATGGTGCGTGTCCTTCGTGAACGGGCCGAACAACTGAAAACGATGAATGTCCAAGATCTGGCGCCTGGCATCGCTTTCAACGTTGCGATTGCCATTGAGCATATCGTGTTGAGGGCCTTGGATTTTGGCTTGGGAAGTTGCTGGGTGAGAATGATCGACGAACAGAAAATCAAGGACATCTTTGGCTGGGGCAACAGTATGCACGTGGTTGCTCTGCTGCCGCTTGGTTACCCTGATGAGGCTCCTGCCC
>JBAULJ010000123.1:0-2724 GCA_049578125.1 Halobacteriota archaeon | reverse complement strand
GATAACAAACATAGAAACACTGCCGACAGAAGAATGGGTTCATATAGCAATGACATGGAACGGAACGACCGTCAAGGTTTACGTCAACGGAAAAGAGAAAGCATCGAGCACTTATTCGGATGTGAATACCCTGCAGGAAATGGCGCAGCTTGGAAACACCGGCATTTCAAGCCCCGTTGAACGTTTCAGGGGTATGTTTGATGAAGTATCGTTCTATGATAAGGAACTGACACCAGGGGAAATCCTCTATCTGGCCGAGGCTGAACCCTCTCTTGAAATTCCTAATCCAAGAAAAACTGATTTGTATCTCGATGGCGTAATCAATTTTAAAGACCTGGGAGTTTTTGTGTTGTCGTGGCTTGAGAACGACCCCTGGCCGTAATCAGAGAGAGGGTATCTGTAGGGCGAACAGAGGTTCATGCGTGCATCGGCGGCCCCTATCGCTTTAAGCAGGAAGAGGTTCTTTCTGTGATGGTTTAGGAGACTCCCGGGTCAATCGGCGGATACTCAAATCTCAGAATCCTTGATTTTTCACTTGTTAATTAAAAAACAGTTTGACATTCCAGACAAGGTAGTAAAAGGATATATAAAATGTTTGCATTTTTTGTATTTTTAATAATTCATTGATAAACAAAGACTTATAGAACAAGAATTTTTTATAAAATTGGCAGATAACAGGCACTTCAGTTGTAGTTTGGTTGTAAGTGCTACAACAACTGAAATCTTCACTTTCTACAATATATTTCAAGTTTTGAGGTCCTATTTTGAAAAACGCAGGCGGGAGTTGTCGTGGTGTGGAATCCCCCTGTTTCGGTGGGTACTTAATATATTATCGCCGCATATTTGGAAATAGAAAAGGCCGCAAACGTGATGCTCACAGCTCTTTGATTTGAAATACAAGCTTTCGCTTGTAGAGAGATTTATGCTCTGCGTTTTCTCAACAAGATAAAGCCTCTCAGAACCAGTAAAGATATTGTAGCTGATTCGGGGACTTCGGCCCTTCAAGTCTGCTTTACACAATTGTATCTATTGCCCCAGTAACCCTTGAAGTCCGCGTATGCCTTACCGTTTAGCCTGAGATTGTTCCTGTATGAAAGATTGCCCACCAAGCTGATTAGCGGCTGGCGGCGATGCCACAAGTTGCCCCACACTCTACCCAGAATGCGCGGCGTGGAATAAAAGTCCCGGTCGCACGAGATCATTTCTTCGATGACGCTGTCCAGAGACAAATGCTTATACCGAGCTACCGGGAAGGTTAGCGTGTAGTATTTCCAGTCTTGTGGGAACGTATCGAGGGCGATGCGGTCCTCCGATTTCATCTGGTCCCACAGGCGCGTGCCGGGCAAGGGAGTCAAAAACAAAACGTTGAGATTGTCCACACCGTACTGACGGGCCACCTCGGCGATACGTTTGCCAACACCCCGTTCGTCTATGTCCAAACCGATGATAAACGAACCTACGACCAGAATGTTGTGCCTTTGTATGCGCCGTACTGAGGCGCGAAAATCCTGGCCTTTGAGAAGGTTGAATTTCTTGCCGATATCCCGAAGCCCTTCCGGCGAAGTGGTCTCAAAGCCGATGAAGACGCCTCTGCACCCGGCTTTCGAGGCCAACGTCAGAAGCTCTTCGTCATCAGCGAAGTTAATTGTGGCCTGGGCAATCCATTTCTTTCGCAGGTTCGCTTGTGCCAAAGCGCGGAACATATCCTTGGCACGGGCGATGTGTTCAGGGCGCGTGCCGATGAGGTTGTCGTCAACCACCAGAACACGTTTCTCACGAATCGACTGGAATTCGCGCACGACGTCAGGAATGGGGCGTTGCCGGTAGCGGGCTCCGTTAAATGCCGTCACACTGCAAAAGCTACAGTTCAATGGACAGCCGCGTGTGGTCTGAATGGCTCCGAAGGCGTATCCCGTAGCCAGCAAATCATGACGAGCTAACGGGACATTGTTCATCTCGGCAAGCCCTCCCTTATACAATCGCTTCAGCCTGCCGTGACGTGCATCATCCAGCACCTGTTGCCAGATGCCCTCGGCTTCACCTGTGACGGCTGAATCCACACGCTCCATGACCTCGTCCAAGCACATGGTTGTATGAATACCACCCATGACCACGGGTACACCCAGATTACGGAAGTGAGTGGCCACTTCATAGGCGCGGTTTGCCTGCGATGTAAAAGCGGTAATGCCCACCAGGTCCGGCCGAGGCATGGTTCGATAATTCGGAGCTCTGTGGTTCTCATCCACAATCGTGATTTCCCACTCCGGTGGTGTCAGACCCGCGAGAACCATAAGGCTGAGTGGTTTCCACACGCGGTAACGGTTCCAGCGGCTCTCCTTGACGTTGACGATGCTCACAAGCGGATTTGACGGATTGATTAGATATAGTCGCATGGCAGTGTCTTCCCTGTCCTATTTGGCCCGAGAATAACGAGGTTTAACTTACCAGGCATTAGAATATCTTCTGCTGTTTTGACTGGTACATCTTTTTCCATTGTGCAAAATCTCTTTTGTACCACCCAACATATATTATCTAAGATTTCAACTTTTACCTGATCAGCTACGTCGCTGAGTTACATTTTCAATAGAATGCCGCGTTTGTCTTGAAAAGTCAAGTCTTTTGGCTACTGCTCAAAGATTTTTCGGGCAGATTGGTCACAGAAAAATGAACGATCTTGTCTTGACCATACCTTTGGTGCACTGCGACCTTTGAGTTCTGCTATTT
>JBAULJ010000122.1:0-5949 GCA_049578125.1 Halobacteriota archaeon | reverse complement strand
ATTGCCGAGCTGATCGTGCTGTCGACGATGCGCTGCGCTTCAGGTACGAGACTTTGGGGGATGCTCGGCGGCGCGCCTGTCTGCATTTTTTCGGCGTACGCGTAGAGATTCTGTTGTATCTGCTCTTGAGTCGTCGCGTTACTCACTAGCGTTGACGTGCTGATCCCTGCAACGAGCCCGTTGAAGATTCCCACGAGGAGTATAACGCCGATGAGCGCTGTGCCCACAGAGTACCCCAAGTTCTTTGCCGTGTTGAGAAATCCTGAGGCATCGATCTCTTGGTCCTTCCGCACCGCGGACATGGTGAGATTGGTCAACTGAGACAGCAACAACCCCACTCCGAGGCCGAATATCACCGTGCCAGGGATGATGTCAACAATCTGAGTGCTCTGGCTGAAGACGTCGCGCAAGAGGTACGCACCTGCAGCGGAAATCAGAAATCCGATGAGGGTCACGACCTTGGGTCGTACGATGGATGAGAGTCTGCCCCCTGTGACCGATAGCACGAAAATTGCGACCGACATGGGGAGCAATGCGACGCCCGTCATAAAAGCGCTCACGCGCGTGACTTGCAGGAGAAATACGGGTAAGATAAAAAGCACGCCGGCGAAGGCGGCTTGCTGGATCGCCGACGCCGCATTGCCCAAGACATAGAGCCGGTTTTTAAGCACTGAGATATCGAGCAAAGGCTCCACGTTGTGGTTAATGCGCCGCCTCTGCCAAAGGAGGAAGGCGGCAAAAACGATGAGGCCGACGACTATGAACACCGGCACCAACTGCCAGTACTGCGGAGAGCCGAGGAGCAAAATGCCAAATACGAGACAGAAAAGCGCGGTAACTGAGAGCACGACGCCTCCGAGATCTAAGTCGCGCCACGCTAGATGCGGCTTGGATTCACGCAGGTACGATCTCATCACGATGACGGCGAGGACCCCGAGCAGTTCGAACGCAAAGATCAATCGCCAGCTGGCAAAGGACGTGAGAGCTCCCCCATAGAGGGGGCCGACAGCAGCCCCCATAGCGGCGATGCCCCCCCAGATGCCAAATGCCGTCAACCGGTCTTTGCCTTCGTACGCCGCACTGACCATGGTGGTCGTCGCGGGGAGCATCAGAGCGGCCCCGATGCCTTCGAGAAGTGACCAGCCGATGAGGAGCATAAAAACGTTAACGCTCAGGGTGGCCGTAGTCGTTCCGATGCCGTACACGATGACGCCGATAAAAAAGGTCTTCTTCCTCCCCAAAACGTCCTGCAGCTTACTTCCGGCAAGCATGAGAGAGGCCATCGTGAGCGCATATATAGCGATTAAGCCCTGGATCGTGCTCAAATCAGTGTTTAAGTCCACTATCACTGCCGATATGGCCACATTCATAGCGGAGCTATCGAGAACGATGATGAAGATGGCTATGCACGAAACTAAGACGACTCCCCATTTGAACCGTGGCTTCTCTTCCATCGAGACACCGTAGGCAAATATTTAGTGACGTTAACTAGATGTTTAACGTGCGCCGACGGAACACACGTTATGTCTTACTGCCGAGTGTGACAGTCGTTCATTTACTGTAGCGGGTTTTCGTTATACCTTTTGCGGTTTTTATCTGCAATTACGATTCGAGGACGCGACTAAAAAAAGAGATGAGGGTTTGACGATCGTACTGCTCGCTAAGTCAGTGTCGTGATGCAAAACCTGCAACTTAAGTCCAATGAAATTATCTGAAAGAGGTTTACCCCGTCTTCTTTGAATTCGGCTTCCGTTTCTCTTTTCGCCATTTTTTTCGTTTCGAGCTGGTTAAATACTTGAAGAGAGTCTTATTTCACGTTTAAAGGCTAGGAGGTGAAAATAAAATGGCTGATGAAAAGAAGACTTCTATGTGGGTGCGCATCGCTGAGATCATCGCCGGCATTATTGTCATTGCACTCGGCGGGTACGTACTCGCATATCCAGGAGTGGCATTGGCAACGCTAGCAACTTTTCTAGCAATTGCTCTGATTGTCCTCGGAATTCTGTCGTTCGTGCGGATCTTTGATCACGGGATTTCCGGATGGCAACGACTTCTCAACCTGATCCTGTCGATCATAGAGATCGCCATCGCCGCAATGATTATCGGAAATATCCTGCTCGGGATATTTACTATCATCTTCCTACTGGGCCTAGGGCTGTTTTTTGCCGGTTTGGCGAGCGCTTCGCGCGGCACACCTGGAGCTATCATCGTCGGTATACTGGGTATTATCGCCGGTTTAATCGTGATGATAAACCCTGTAATCGGCGGTTGGACGATGGTAGCAATCGCGTCAGTGTTCCTGATAATCTTTGGCTTAGAGTTGATAGTATCAGGCTTTTTGGGCAAATGGGTGTAACACCCATCCCCCCTATTTTTTTAACGAGCCAAAGCCACGAATGGAGGGAACAGAATAGTCATAGAGGGCACAGTTGCTCCTGTTACTTCTATCCTTGGCTCGCGCTTGTTTATTCCTGCGCAGTCAGGTCGGGCCATCGTCCGCAGAATCGCCTTGACGTGCACCACGCCGGTCAATCCGCTCCTTGAAAGCCGCTCCGATGATAAGCGCCGTCGCGGTGGCGAGGCCGATATATCCAATCTCATACGTGGTAGACGTCACCACGGTAACGGTAAGTAAAATGGCAGCAAAGGGCGCGCCTAAACCAACCGTGATCGCTGCTGCCACGATGCACGAAACGAGCAAACCGACTGGAACGCTGGGAAAGAGCAGGCTGATGGCAAGAGCTATAGTGATAGATGTGAACATCGTCGGAAAGATGGGCCCTCCGAGATACCCCCCCTTGCTCGAGATCGCAAGGAGGAGCACCTTTAGGATCGCAAAGCCAAGGAGGACCAGTACACCGTACGCTGCCGGGTTGGCGACAATCGCGTTGATTTGGGACTCGCCGGAGAACATGACTTCGGGGACAAAGTAGACGACGATGGCAATGATCACACCTGCAGCCAAGACGCGCTCCACGAAACGGTCCTTAAACACCTGGTTCATGATCCTACCGATGCCTTTGAATGATATGCCGATGCTAATCGCCAACAGAGCCCCAATTGCGCCAAGAGCGATCGCAAGGAGCGCGTACGTCAGTGTGAGCACATTGACCGGCGTCAGGGGGATGCTGTTGGCGAACGCCGGGAACCCAATCAACGCAAAACACATGTAACCGATAACCCCGGCAAGCAGGTTCCACGCGAGGAAACGCACGCTTCCTTTATTCCCCTGCAATTCGGTGGCTAATAGCGCCGAGAAGAGGGGGTTGCCAAAGAGTCCATTAAAGGCCGAGGCAAGTGCCGCCATGACGAATCCGAGCTTCGTCTCTTCAGCCAGCTTGATCTTGGCACCGATCCATTCGGCGACTTCGAACGTAAGAAATGTTAAGGGGGCCTCGGGACCGACGGCCGCTCCGGAAAGCAGCGAGAAGAAGGACGTAAGTAGCGTACCGGGAAAAGTTGTGTAGTCAAGGCTCCCCCCCTTCAAGAGCTCTTCCATGCCTCCGTTGATTACGTTCGGGGCGCGTAGGTACTTCCCGCAGAGCCCGACAAGCAGCGAAAAAAACAGGACGCCGACCGGAATCATCCAGCGGTTGGCAATGACAAAGTCATTCTCCCAGAAAGCCGTATTAAGAAAGCGTAAGGAGGCAAACCAAGCCAGTGAGAAAGCGACGGAAATCAGAGCGATGATTACAATTAGGTAGATCTTTGGAACGCGATCGCCTTTTTTAACGCCGAGCGACGGTTCCGTTGGGCGCTCTGCCGCGCCTTCGGTTACTCCTTTATCTGTCATACTCCTGTTTTGCCCAGATCAATTGTTTGCCAGTCAGCGAATCCTTGAGTATTAATAGTAAATGCTGTCTCACTGTTTGTCTGTGCTTTATTTCTTCCGATTCCGCGCAGTCAAAGACCCTCTTTCATATCATATTGCTCGGAAAAAATGGATAATTCCGCTATTGGGCATGATTTGCTGGGCTTCACCACTCAAAGTAAGCGATTTAAAGCCTGGCACGCCACAAGTGAATGCCGAAATGCTATTTGAAAAGTATAATCTGATTTTGGTGGGGGCTCATATGATCGACGTCTAAAATGCCCTCCAGCAAGTTCTTTGGGCTTCAGCAAAGGATCTTTATCACACATTTTTTATAAAGTCAGTTGACTATCAATACGAAGCCGTTATGCCTCTAATCTGGAGGGATCGAAAATGAATGCAAATGCATCTAAAAATAACTGCACTGCCAGCAGTAGCACCGCGTTTTCACCGGGTGGCTGACGATGCCTGAACCGTGGAAAGGTAAATTGGCCATCGATATCCGCGATGCGACTCCTGACTGGACGCCGTTCGTACAGCCCACTGCACCGGAGAACGCACCGAACATCCTCTTCATCATCTGGGATGATGTTGGATACTCGGCGATGGACGTCTTTGGCGGGCCCATCGAAACGCCCACGATGCGTCGCATCGCAGAGATGGGACTGCGCTATTCAAATTTCCACACAACCGCGCTGTGCTCTCCGACCCGGTCGTGCCTAATGACAGGGCGAAACGCGACCAGCAACAACATGGCATGTATTACCGAAGGGACGAATGGATTTCCGGGGAGCAGCGGGCGCATACCCTTCGAGAATGGGACGATCGCTGAAGTGCTAAACGAGCGAGGGTGGAATACCTACGCCGTGGGGAAATGGCATTTAACCCCTGCCGAAGAGGAGGATGCCTCCGCGTGGAAGCATCGCTGGCCGCTCGGGCGCGGGTTTGAACGCTTCTACGGGTTCCTGGGCGGCGAGACTAACCAGTGGTACCCTGATCTCATCTACGATAACCACCCGATCGACCAGCCGTACGCACCAGAGGACGGATACCACCTTTCTAAGGATCTCGTCGACAAGGCCATAGAGTTCATCCGAGACGCCAAGGTGGTCGCGCCAGAAAAGCCGTTCTTCATGTACTTCTGTCCCGGCTGTGCGCACGCCCCGCACCACGTCTTCAAGGAGTGGGCTGACAAGTACAAGGGCAAATTCGACATGGGCTACGACTCGATTCGTGAGGCGATCCTAGCGAACCAGAAGAAGATGGGCATATTGCCAGAGAACACTAGCCTTTCGCCAATCAACCCGCACGGAGAGCCTCACAGCTCCAGTCCGGACGGTAAGCCGTGGCCCCTGCTTGATTGGGTTCGCCCGTGGGATTCGCTGTCCGACGACGAGAAGAGGCTGTTCATCCGCATGGCTGAGGTGTACGCGGGGTTTGTATCGTATACCGATCACCATATTGGTCGCCTGCTCGATTACCTCGAGGAGTCTGGTCAGCTTGACAACACGATCATCGTCGTCGCCTCCGACAACGGCGCGAGCGGCGAGGGCGGTCCGAACGGTACCGTCAACGAAGTTAAGCTCTTTAACAACGTTCCCGATACGATAGAAGAGAACATAAAGCACATTGAGGATCTGGGAAGCCCCGCGACCTATAACCACTATTGTACAGGTTGGGCGTGGGCCTTCGATACGCCCTTCCCGTACTGGAAGCGCTTTGCGGGCTACGAAGGGGGGACTGCAGACATGTGCCTCGTCGCGTGGCCACAGGGGATTCCAGCACGAAGTGAAGTGCGACACCAGTACGTTCACGCTATAGATGTCGTGCCTACGATCTACGACCTACTCGACATTGATCCGCCGGCGGTACTCAACGGATACACGCAGAGCCCTATTGAGGGCGAAAGCTTCAAGCACGCCATTGACGATCCGAGTGCGCCCGAAAAGGAGACCCAGTTTTATTCCATGCTCGGCCAGCGCGCCATCTACCATCAGGGGTGGCTGGCGAACACCGTGCACCCCCCTATCTCAGGATGGAGCAATTTCGCCCACGACGTATGGGAGTTGTACAACCTTCAGCAGGACCGGGCGCAAATGAACAATATCGCCGGACAGTACCCTGACAAACTGGAACTC
>JBAULJ010000121.1:0-5444 GCA_049578125.1 Halobacteriota archaeon | reverse complement strand
TCTCAGAGGCGCTTCGCATCAAGCGCGTGACCAACAGCTGCCCGCTGTGTGGGTACACGCTCGAAGAAACGATCCGCGGGATAAAGGGGGCGGGTGTGTGTCCCAAGTGTGAGGGCGCTATGGAGCGGGCGCACGAGGAGGACGTCGTCGATGAGCTTATCCGCCGCGCCGGAGACACGGGAACCTCGGTGGAGTTCATCTCAACCGACTTCAACGAGGGCGAGCAGCTCATGCGAGCATTTGGCGGCATTGCGGCCATACTTCGCTTTGCGATCGACGAGCACTGACGGAGACGCGATGTTTCTCACCTTTCGCGAGCATGTCGAAACGCTGCTGACCGAGGCGCTAGGAAAGTGCGAGTACCCAAGCGGCGACCTTGCACTGGCCGTTAAGCCCGGCTACGCCGACCTTACGAGCCTCGTCGCGTTTAAGCTCGCCCCCACCCTCAAGCTCGCGCCACAAGAGATCGCGCACAACGTCGCACAGCACCTCCGCTCTGACGAGCTGGTCGCGCGAGCCGAAGCTTTCGGACCCTACGTGAATTTCTTTGTAAGCGACGACTACCTGCACCGCACACTTAGCGCCGTGCTAGAAGAGGATCAGAATTACGGGCGCGTCGACGCGGAGGGTGTGGTGATTCTCGAGCACACCTCCGCGAATCCTAACGGGCCCCTCCACATCGGCCACGTGCGAAACTCAGTCATCGGCGACACGCTCGCGCGCTGTCTGCAGCAGGCCGGGTACCGCGTCGAGACCCAGTACTATGTCAACAACATGGGCCGACAGATCGCGCTCGTCGTCTGGGGCATTATGAACTTCGAGCTCAACGGCCAGAGAAAATCGGATCACGCCACTGCCGATATCTACGTCAAGGCGAACGCCGACATAGAACTCCACCCCACGAAGCTCGGTGAGATCCGCCAGCTCATGCAGCGCTTTGAAAGCGGCGATCTGGACGTTGCATGTCTGTTTGAAGACGCGGTCGAGTTCTGCCTGCGTGGCATCAACCAGACTCTTAAGAACCTCCACGTTTCGCACGACCGCTTCGTCTGGGAGAGCGAATTCCTCGATGATATCGACGGCATTATCGATGAACTCAAGAGCCACGGTGTAACCGAGAGTGACGGCTCGACGCACGTCGATCTCTCGTCGTTTGGCATCGGCAAGGATCTCGTCGTGCGACGCTCGGACGGCACGTCGGTGTACGCGACACGCGACATCGCCTACCACGTCTGGAAGGCGGGACGGTGTAACCGTATGATCGACGTGCTTGGCGCCGACCACAAGCTCACCGTCCTCCAGGTGGGCAAGGTGCTCGAGCTGCTCAACATCAACGCCCCTGAGGTCGTGTTCTTTGAGTTCGTCTCCCTTCCGGAAGGCTCAATGAGCACGCGTCGGGGGCACTTCGTAAGCGCGGACGAGGTACTGGAGAAGGTGACCGAGAAAGCGTACGAGGAGGTTGACAAGCGGCGCCCGACGTTGTCCGAAGAAGAGAAACGCGCCATCGCGCAAGCCGTCGGCATCGGCGCGACGCGCTATGACCTGCTCAGAGTATCGCCCGACAAACCCATGGTCTTTGACTGGACCGAAGCCCTTGATTTCGAGCGACAAGGGGGGCCATTTCTGCAGTACGCGCACGCCCGCGCAAGCAATATCCTCATAAAGACCACATTCGATTACCAGTACGAGCCAGACCTGCTTACCGACGAATATGAGATCAAGCTCATCAAGCTGTGCGCGCAGTTTCCCGCGGTAATCGAAGACGTCACCACGGACTTGAGCGTGAGCGCGCTCGCTTCGTACGCGCGCGAGCTTGCCGAGGCGTTTAACCAATTCTATCGATTCATGCCCGTGCTCTCCGCCGAACCTGAGATGCGCCGCGCGCGGTTGGCCCTGGTGACGTGCGCACGCATCGTGTTACGAAACGTGTTAAACTGTCTCGGGATTGAACCCGTCGATTCGATGTAAAAGCAAAGCGAGACCCCATTCATGCGACGAAGTAAGGCCAAAGCGTCAGCCCCTCTATCGTACCGGGAGACACTTGCAAAACAAGGTTATCACGCTGTGGGCTGTAGTGGGGCCGTCAAGCCCTGCCTGTGGCTCAAGAAGTCCCTGCGAGACGAGGGCGTGTGTTACAAGGAGCAGTTTTACGGAATTCACGCTCACCGCTGCATCCAAATGACACCGACGCTGC
Source organism: Halobacteriota archaeon (assembly GCA_049578125.1). Taxonomy (GTDB): domain Archaea; phylum Halobacteriota; class Bog-38; order Methanoflorentales; family Methanoflorentaceae; genus Methanoflorens. The sequence continues at coordinate 3,250 of JBAULJ010000121.1, read as the reverse complement.
ACTGCAATCAGCAGTGCCTCCATTGCTGGAGGGCCACCGATCTGGACACGACAGAGGAGCTCGCGTTTGACGAGCCGCAGACACTCGTCGACGGCTCGATAGCGGCGCAGAGAAGCCTCATCTCAGGCTACAAGGGCGCCTCGACGACCAACCTGCAGAAGCTGCAAGAGGCTTACGATCCAAGCCAAGTGGCCATATCGCTCAGCGGCGAACCGACGCTCTACCCGTACCTCGACGAGCTCATTAAACGCTACCATCACGAACGTATGACAACCTTCGTAGTGTCAAACGGGAGTCATCCCGAGGTGCTCGAACAGATCCGTCCGACCCAACTCTACGTCTCGCTAAACAGCCCGGATGAAGAGCACTTCTATACGATGTGCAAGCCACGAACACATCGGTTTGGACAGCTGCTCGAGTCACTGCGCACGCTTGCTGATCATCCCTCCCGCACCGCTGTGCGCATCACGCTTGTAAACGAGGTCAACGCTTTCGGAGAGCCGGGCTATGCAAAGCTCGTCGAACTGGCCGAACCCGATTACGTCGAAGTCAAATCGTATATGCACCTCGGTTTTTCAAGAAAGCGACTGCCACGGACCGCGATGATGTCGTACGAAGGCGTTATGTCGTTTGCGCAAGACGTTGGGGAAAGGACGGGGTACACAGTCGCCGCGGGGTCTCCCCTTAGTCGCGTCGTGGTGCTGTCTCAAAGTGGATCGACTGAGAGAATTGACAGCTCGTGACTTTTGATACAGAGCATACAAACTGCGTCGAGCAGAGAAGCAGCTGATGAGTGCTTATGCGGACGAAACCTGACATCGCGAAGCTCAAAGGAGAGAGAAGCCTCTACGGGCTAATTAATGCACTCAAGGACGCTGATGCGGACGTTCGGTCGCGAGTCGCTGAAATGCTCGGCGAGTTGAAAGACGAGGTCGCCACCGGTGCCCTTATCGAGGCGCTCAGCGACGACCGCTGGTCTGTGAGGCGCAATGCAGCGTGGGCGCTGGGGGAGATCGGCTCGACACGCGCTATCCCGTATCTCATCGGCGCCTTCAGCAAAACGTGGGAGGGCATCGACGCCTATTGCGCCGAAGCGCTCGTAAAAATCGGTCGCCCCGCGGTGATGCCGTTGCTTCGGGTCATAGAAGGCCCAGACTTAAACACGAAATACTGGTCGATTGAGGCTCTCGGCGAGATGGGTGACACGCGCGCCGTGGAGCCCCTCATTGCGCTCCTCGCCGACAAGGACGTTATCATACGATATGGCGCGACGAAAGCGCTCGGCGCCATCGGTGATAGCCGGGCGTTCACCCCACTGGCACAACTGCTTCAAGATCCGAGCGAAATGGTAAAACGGCTCGCACAAAAGTCGATAAGCAGAATGCTCCCACCGGAATCCGCACGCAAAGCTGGCCTACAACCTGGACATGTGATAAAACTGATTGCTGTCGTCAAGACAGAAGACGGGACGCTTAAGGAGCTCGAAATTGACTTATAACCCGTTCCCGGAAACGCGAGACTTAGACAGCGTGAGCATCAAAGAGGATCTTTTGCCTCTTATGGCTGCTCGTAAAACGAGGTGCCATCTCGCCACGACTGCACAAACGAGGCCGGGGAGCTTGACCGGGTCGACGGCCGGATACAGCCCTTCGTGCGTATTTTGCCTTTCTTGGCCTGAACAAGAGATGCAGCGACGATCCTAACGCCTCAGCGGCGGAGGTAAGCATTTATACCAGGATGACGTCGTATGAATTTGAATCAGCCGGACGATCCTGATGGGCTCTGCGTCATTCCCTCGACGCGATCATCAAGTGACACAATAGTTCAGAATTGGCGTTGTTATGGCTCACGTGCCCCTTTTTATCGACCTGCGAGACAGGTGTATCGTCATATTCGGCGGCGGACACGTCGGCGAGAGAAAGGCCAAGATGTTTTGCGCCTACGGGCTAACGAAAGTTGTAAGCACAAGCTTCACCGCTGAATTGTTGAAAATGGCAGACAGTGGCCTCATCGACGCGATTGTGGACGATTTGAAAGACGTCAAGAAGTACCTTACAGGCGCTTTTATCGTCGTTCCGGCGACCAACAACCGCACGCTCAACGCGTTCATCGCCGACCAAGCAAAGGCGATGAACATCCTCGTCAACCAGGTGGATGGCATCGGCGAGGTTATCGTGCCGTCAGTCATCAACAAGGACGATATCCACATCGGGATTTCGACGATGGGCAAAAGCCCCGCATCAGCCCGGTTTCTCAGACTGCGCATCGAAGAGCTCATCGAAAACGTCGCTCTCATGGTAACGCTCCAGGACAAACTGCGCACCGTTTTGAAAAAGGAGATTGACGACCAGCTCGAGCGAAGGCGCATCCTTGAGATAATCATCAATGACCAAAAGGTATGGGCCGAACTCGCACGTAGCTACGACGCGGGGCTGCAAGTGGCACTTGAGATCGTAGAAAACGAACGAATGAAGCAGCAGGCGACAACATAAGGGGTTCACACGTGAATGGTATCAGCAACCTTTCGATCTCGCACAAATGGGCAAGCCTCAACGACTTGGAGTGTGCCCGCATTGACAACGTAGAGGACGCGTTGCGAGGAATGCGCTCGGCCGGCGGCGTTAGCGAATGTGCCATCGTGCAGACGTGCAATCGGATTGAGCTCTACCTCAACGTGACGAGCGAATTCGACGCCAGCGCGTTTGTGGCGCGTTTCTTCCCGTCAGTGCCCCCAGAGCTCATCGCCCGCTACGAGTCACGCGAATCACTTCGACACCTGATGCGACTGGCGTCAGGCCTCGATTCGATGATCGTCGGCGAAGACCAAATCCTCGGCCAGCTCAAGGAGGCGGTCGAAACGGCGAGCAAAGAGCGCACATTGGGGCCCGAGTTGGGCTTAGCTTTTTCCAAAGCGATTAAAGTCGGCAAGCGCGTGCGAACCGAGACGCAGATCAACCGCGGCTCAGTCTCCGTCGGCTCGGCGGCGGTCGATCTCGCCGAACGTGTGATGGGCACCCTCGAGGACAAGGCGATTCTGAGCATCGGAGCAGGTGAGCTGGGAACGCTCGTGGCGGTCGCTCTCGCCGAAAGAGAACTGAAGGCGATGTTTGTGTCTAACCGGACCTTTCGGCGCGCGCAGACCTTAGCCAAGAGGCTTGGAGGCACCGCGATCCGATTTGACAAGATAGACGACTACCTGTGCGAAGCTGACCTGGTGATAAGCGCCACCGCCGCGCCGCACTACATACTC
>JBAULJ010000120.1:0-11033 GCA_049578125.1 Halobacteriota archaeon | reverse complement strand
CTCTACTACTCTTTCAAATGACTCCAGAAAGCAAAAAAGGCAGGTTAACTGGCCCGCATTATTTGCTGTATCCATCCTTGAGTGGCCGCTACTCTCGCTTCAGTCGTCTGACAATACATAGCCTCTGCCAATGCCGGTGATGCCAAAGTTTAACTACGCACGATAGGCATGAAACTCTCTGCCAGTTATGAAGCTCTTCAAAGACTCCCCGTCGAGACGCATCTACAAGTACGTCGACGATTTCCAGCGATCGGTGCAAAACGGCAACTACCGGGCGGCACGGGACGCCGTTGAAAAAGCGCTCAAAGTCGATCCGCTAAACGAAAGGTTGCTCGAAATGAAGCACACGATATTGGAGCTCGTCCAAACGCAAGAGTCGCGCGAAAGACCCGCCTTGAGCGACGTTACGCCTATGTTCACGCAGGGAGAGGGACCAAGCGTGCTGCCTCTAGCTAACGAAAGTGAAGGTGTTGAAGCAACCCTCCGATCGTACGGCGCGGCGTTGATAGCGGAAGATGCAGATGCGGCGGCGTCGATGTGGGACGAATCAAGCGCGGATCTCACGTATATCTCGGCAGATTATGGCGCCATCCGCAAAGGCTATCGCGAGATCCGAGACGCTCTTAGATCGGCCGCGTCTAACTACAGCTACATGACGTATGCGTTGATAGGGCACAGCGCAGACGATGCCAATCTCGCGTACGCTTTTTACGAGGTTCGCGTCGCACGATTGTGGGATGCTTATGCTAACATTCCTGGATGCAAACGTGTAACCCTTGTGCTCCGCAAGAAAGGAGGCACGTGGAAGATTGTCCACGGGCACGAATCCTCCTTTACTTGTTAGACAAAAGAAGCGCTCCGCCGGGCGCTGTTGACAAAGTGGCTTCTTAGCAACTGATAACGTCGTGGCTGCGTTATTCCAAATCAAAGCTGGCTGTTTCCTGTTATTGGCGAAGCGCTGTGCAGCTTATTTCGCGAATTGCACGACAGTCAGCAGAGATCGAGGTAACATCAGATCCTGTTCCTACGAACTACAGAGCCCCGAAGGCTTCAATTCCGGCTACCAGAGCGACTGCCATAAAAAACAGCGCAGCAACGATGATCCATCGCTCGTTTGTGGTCATTTTTGACTGAGGGTCTCTTTTTTTTCGCTGTCTGTTTTGTCCGGCCGTTCTAAGGATAACGCCGAGGCACAGAGCCACTACAGAGCCAACAACAAAACCAAGGATCAGCTCATCCATATGATTTCCATCCGCTAACTGATGCCTACTAGTCCTATTGTTCTACTTCAGGGTTTCGCTTGAAGATGCAGTGAATACTGGAGTTAATCCCGATATCAAATGCCTTCCAGGCCGTTTGAAACGCCGATTGATGAAGGGAGAAGCCGCTGAATGTGAGACGTGACCAGCCGCCGGATGTCGACATACTACATGTTTACGTGGCACAGCCTGCAGGTTGAAGGATCGTTGAGCCTATGATAGTAGGAATAGTCGTGTCCGTTTATGCTAGTCGGTACAGAGGACACCGTGCTAGAATTCGTGGCAACCCCTGCGCTTGGGGTCGCGGACACTGCCGGACTCGGAGCGGGCGTGTTCGAGGCACAACCGGCGACGCCGATTGTCAGCGACACAACGACTACTGACAGAACAAGAAAAAAGAGCTTATTCATCAGTGTCCGAATTCTGTTTGTGCCTTAAATCTTTTTGCTGCAGTCGACGGGGCTAACCTAGTCACTTTCGCTGCGACTCACCTTCTTTGACTCGTCTCTTGGCCTGATGGCGAACAAGGAAATCATCGAAAAAAAGCCTCCTTTGGCAAGCAGAAGAGCAAAGGCGACCCCTGTTGAACTATGTGCGGCGCATCAGGAGACGTGCCCGATAGGGATAATGTAAAGCGGCTGGTGGTCTGGAGGAGCCCCTACCACTTCGCGCACGATTGAGTCATCGAAGGCGCCGATCGGCACCGCTCCCAATCCCAACGACGTGCACTCCAGCAGCACGTTTTGCGCTGCGTGACCGGCCTCGAGGTTGACATAGCGCTCCGCACGCTCACCGTACTTCGCTGCGGTCCTCTCGTAGACCCCCATAATCACGAGTTTTAACGGCGCTTGCCGTACGGCATCTTGGTTCAAAGCGGCTTTTACCAGGCTCTCCTGCACGTCCGCTGATCTGATTTTTCCGAGGCTGTGGTTAAGCGGAATGTAATGGTACACCCCTGTCGCGTTCACGACATAGACTTCGAGCGGATACAGCGCACCGGCGGACGGCACGGTTCTGAATCCTTGAGTGCTTGTGATTCCTTGAGCGGCCCACAGCAGCTGTGAGAGTTCGCTTAGTGAGACGTCCGCGTCGGTATATTCGCGAATCGATCGTCGCTGTTGGAGCGTTTCCTCCAACGATACGTTTCCTTTTATGGCTGGTTGCGGAAGCTTGGTGACGTCTACGACAGCGAGCTCCTCTGATGCAGGCACAACGGCATCGTCGCTCTTTTGCGCGCTCAACGCTATCCACCCTATTAGCGCGGAAGCGATCACCGCAAAGACTAGCGCAACGGCCAAGATTTTTCGCATCTACGCACTCTACCGCTACACGCCTCACTTGAGAAGACGGACCACCGCGCCGCCTCGCGCGTCTTGCCCGCTTTAGTCCGCATTCTTGAATTTGCGTTTGTCAACGTGCTCGGAGGACCTTTGGTTCTCTCGAAGGGACGGTTCTAGATAAACGCCTCACGTAGATCGTACCCGGTATGAAACTTAAATGCATCGGGCTATTCCGCAACGTTTTTAGCGAGATGGTGGGGATGCGAAGCCATCGGTCCTCCGAGTGCAGAATCAGATGAACTGAACTTGAAGCGCTTGGCTAGTTCGTTCCGTTTCTGCTACGCTGGAATAAAGAGCAGCCGATGATGCCGCGGCCGTTACCTCAGAGGTTCCACGTCAGCGTTTCTTCGTGCCCTGCAGTACTGACATCAGCGACAATGGCCCGCAGCGACAACGTCTTTAGCGTTCACGCGATGCGTAGGATGGCCGCGAGCTTCAAAAACGGGGTGACCGTGAGCATCACTCTCAAAGCGGTCGCCCGGACGCGTTTAATCCGCTCAATATACCCGAAGCGGTATTTCCGTGGCATTCGACCCGCTGTAATACACGAGCCTCGTCCACTGATGACCTTGTGGCACGTCGAGTATAACCAAGCCATTCACGGTATCGCCGGGCTGCATAGTGGTAGTCGAGAGCATGCGTACGCCGGCGGTCTGAACCGGAACCACGGCAACTCCATCAGTTGCACCTTTTAAATCCTTAATTTGGAAGTTGTTGGGACCAACGAGTGCATTCGGCGCATTCACGTTCTCTATCGTGACGTTGAAGCCAAAAAACTCGTGATCTCGTGTGTGTGGTCCGTCGTCGATTGCTTGTGGCACTCGCGCGGGCGTTGCCCTTATGACCAAGCCGCTTGGCGGCGTGTTTGTAGGCGCGGCCGTTGGCGTGACCTGTTGAGAAATCTGCGAAGTGCAGCCGACGATCAATAGCGAAACAAAGATAACGAATGCAATTATCACAGCCTTTCTTCCCGTCATGCGTCGCCCTGTAATATCGCTCGACTTCAAGAAACAATACGAATTAAGAAGAAGCCAGCTCTTAAGCGTTTTCGTTTTAAGGAAATTGACCTACAAGCATCATCAGACCGCTTCTAGGCTTACAAACGACTGCACACTGGTAGGCCGCGAACCGATGCTCGCCATCTCTAACGAGCCACCTTAGGTGACTCTGGACAGCCTGTAAATCCTGGCTAGCTTCGGCAGGTCGTTCAAAATATACACGAATGCCATCCACGACCACTCGCCCCAGCGTTCATTCATCGCTTCTGTCACCATTCCGATCTCCTGCCTTGAATTTTCTGGAGTCCGTCCAAGCAGAAGTTCACTCATGATAACTACACTCCAAACGTCCACCGGGGCAGAACTTCGGCCAAGAATTAAGCCTGCCGAGTATTTTCCGATGCCGGGGATTCCCATCACGCTTTTTATGGCGTCTGCCTCGGGTTGATTACCCAGCGCGCGTAGCGACATCGGATGTTCGACGAGGTAGCGGGCAGCCTTCACGAGCCGCTCTGCCCGGTAGCCGAGGTTTACCTTGCCCCTCAGCTCGGAAGGTTTCAATTGAGCGACGTCATTAGCGGTTGGCCAGAGCACGACCTCTCTACCATCGAAGGTAATAGTGGTCCCATACTCCTCGCGCAGTTTTGTCATCATGCTCTCGCTCCGCCTGAGAGGTGTCATCTGGAGGGTAATTGCGAGTATGACCCGACCAAAGAGGTCATCCAACCGCCCTGCCCGCATACCACGAAGGTCTTCCACCACCACGGATAGGATAACGTCGTCGCGGGCAAACGCGTAAAAAGCCTCAAGATCTTCATCGCACCCCAGACCGAACTCTACGTCTGTCCGCAGCGCATCTTTTTCGTCGTCTGTCAGCTGCGATCGCGCGTAGAGGGTCACGCTTACCTTGTCTCCGGCACCGGACATCTTCAGCCCGACAGGCTTGCCATCCACATGCGTGCCACTCCAGAGTGTGCCCTTGTCGAAGACTTCACCAGGAGTTGACCAGTGCCAGCCCGCTGGCTTGTCCACGGTGCGCGAGAAATCAAAAGGCCCCCGTACGACGATTTCAAACTGCCCTGAAGCTTTAAAATTGACGTATCTGCTCATAATGTCTCGACGGGTCCTTGCACTTCTCGATACTTCTTGCGCTTCTACTAGGCGGAACGCCAGCCTTTCGATCTGCGCAGGTTTTTAGCGATCTACACTGTTGTTAGACTTTGTAGAATACTAGCTATCGAAGAATCTTACCTCGCAAGTTCGGAACTAGCTGACGTGTCTCGGCGAGGCCGCGTGTCAATCGCCTGCCAAACGGGCCATCCTGCAGGAGTGCTATTGAGAGTCCTTTGCAGTCCCAAGGGCACCTGCTAATTCTTCGGCCCGTTGTGAGCCGATAAGCAGGCGTGTTCCGTCAGTAAACTCGAGCTCAACGCCCGCGTCGCCACCCGTAGTCCACGCCCGCTTTTTGTGTCGCCCAAATCGGATACCCCACCCCCCATATTCAGCAATCGCACGATAACGGCGTACCTGATATGCAGCCACATCGCGCAGGGAAATACGACGGGTAGCGAGAGGAAAGAAGCGCACGACGACGCCGTCCGTCCTGACCGTCGTGACCAGCTTGATGGCATAGCCGAACAGCGGCAATCCAACGCCGAAGACAAGCCAGACAACCACTACCACAGCGTCAGGCGCCGGATTAGTGCCGACAGGCGTGCCGAAGATAACCGGCACAAGAAAGAAGTAGCACGCGACGCCCGCGATAGTAACAATTGCGAGCCACGCCCACCACAGGCGAAGTCGTTGCTCTTCGCGGAAGAGGGCATTCGTTGAGTCGTTCATTTTCAATATGACGCACCTTCCCAAACAGTGCTCTGTGACGAGTGTTGTATGAACAACACGAGCGTCCGTGTCCGATACTTACCAGCTCGTTAAGCATAACACTTGCGAATTGCTTGCTGCGTTGGAGCCCCTGCGAAGCTCAGCGTGACGTGCGCGAGATCTCGACCTATACATTTATGAAGTTACTTATTAACTTCAATTGAGAAACTATGCCTAAAATCATTCATTTTGAAATCTCCGCCGACGATCCGACTCGAGCATCCGCGTTCTATGAGAGCGTCTTTGGCTGGCGTATCGACAAATGGGAAGGACCAGTTGACTACTGGCTTATCAGCACTGATGATCGCGACCAAACCAGCATTAACGGGGCGATAAGGCAGCGCATGAGAGACGAAACGACGGTCAACACAGTCGACGTGCCCTCTATCGATGAGTTCACGCAGAGGGTGATCGGCTCGGGAGGGCGCGTTGTTGTATCGAAGTTGGTCGTGCCGGGAGTGGGATACCACGCCTACTGTGCCGACACTGAGGGAAACCTTTTCGGGATCATGCAGCAAGATCCTTCAGCGCGATAGTTGAAGGGATGTGGTGGACGAATGTTTTACCAGAGCAGTCCAGCTCTTTTCGGGCTCACGTCGCGACTCGAGCTCTTTTTTTGCAAGAGTTCTGTCCAATAAATGATCGGATGCCAGATCAAGTCGTGATACCGCGAAGGAATAGAGCGTGGTCGGCCGTCACAACGGTGACGGGCACTTAGGTCGTGTGCGTACCCAAATGTACGGTGTTTGTCCGCGCAGCAGTCGCCGCTGTTTCTCGGGATTGGGCCGCACAGCCTCGATCCGCGTGACATAAAGAGTCATAGAGTGCGAGAGCTTGATTTTGCTTTGCACGAACGCCAGAAACATTTTCAGAACGCGCGGCAGATCCTTAAATATGATCGTTGCGCGGTTAACTGTGTCGATGCTGAAGAGCTAGGGTCCGCCCAATGGGCTACCTCGAACCAAGTTAGTTGCGGCGGGCTCGCGCTCTGTGTTGACCGACTAAATCCTATTAAGTCTCTTTTCGACTAACGCGCTGTCTGTGCCGATTGTATCCGAAGAGACTCCGACGCTTGACGCATCCCATATTGTGAGTCGCACCGTTAAAAGCGCCACTCTTGCGCTTTGTGAATGAAGTGGCTTAACCCCGCAGTAGTGGCTACTCAAAGGCCCGTCTCTTACGCTACATCGTCGTCTACATAGCACTTGAGGGGCGCTCCTTGTCCGGTTGCGAGCACGCACTTGTTGCAGGAGATGCACGTCGCTCTTCTTCGGTCGCCGCGGTGCCATCTTAGAACGAGTCCGGGCTCTCGAATCAGTGGACGACAAAGACCGACGAAATCGGTCTCCCCGTTTGCGACGACTTGTTCGACAAGTTCCAGCGAGCGTAGGCCGCCGGTCATTATGGTCGGTATCCCGGTTGCTTGCTTGACCTCGCTGCACCACGCTCGCGTAAACCCTTCTTCGTCAATGCGAGAGATGGGGTTGCGAAGCGCCGTCTCGTTCCACGCCGCTCCTTGCAACCCTTGGCTAATCTCGAGCACGTCGCACCCTGCCTTCGCAACCGACTGTGCTGCCGCCTGTCCTTCGTCAAAGGTGAGTCCTCCTAGCATGCCGTCCTGCACTCCGAGCTTCACGATGACGGGGTATTCTGGTCCGACCCGATCACGGATCGCGTGTAGCACCTCACAGTGGAGCCGAATACGATTCTTTAACGTGCCCCCATACCGGTCCTTGCGCAGGTTAGTGAGCGGTGAGAGGAATTGAGAGAACACGCTGTCGTGCGCCGCGTGAACCTCGACGGCGTCAAAGCCTGCGCGTGTCGCTCGCTCTGCTGCGTCGCCAAAGCTATCAACGAGCGTTGCGAGGTCATCAGCCGTCGCGGCGTGGTAGTTGTCAGAGTAGAACGGTTTTTCGGTGTACGGGCACAACGGCACGATTGATGGGCCAACCGCCTCATTGCCGAGCGTCTTTTGATACGCCGCCGACCAGAACCCTGAGTGGCTCAGCTGTGCGGCCGTGGATCCTCCGGCATCGCTCACCGCAGCCGTCAAGCGCGAAAAGCTCTGGATGCTATCATCGTTAAACAGCTGACACGAAGCGGGCTTGAATTGACCGTAAGGATGAATGCTGACTGCGCCGGTGATAATTAACCCGACCCCGTTTTCAGCGAAGCGAACAAGCCTTTTGCATTCTTCTTCCGTGATAACGCCGTGCTCATCAGCCGCCGTACCGCTCGTAGCAGCCGCAAAGACGAAACGGTTGCTAACCGTGTGGGTTCTAATCTGCAGTGGGGCAAACAAGCTTGTATTTTCTTTCTCCTGTGTGCGATCAAAGGGCACTCATTTCACTCCTGTTAGTGCATAGGTCTATAACGGCTGTCTAAGTAAGGTGTAACGTTGCGTCGCTATTCGGGCGGGTAAGGAAAGAGTTTTCTGTTCATAGCGACTGCGTGAGGTTGCGTGTCGAGGTGTTCTGTGCTGTAAAACAAAAGTGATTCCCAGCCGGATGATAAGGCTTCAGACTCGTTCTTTGGCAGCTTTATTCGCGCAATACACGATTACTTCAACCCGCTGCTGCAAGTGATCGAAGAACTTCAGGGTGACGCTAAAAAGAACAACAAGAAGTGATGACTGATCAAGCGGAGACTGACAAACGCCGATCGTCTTCCTCTACTCGATCAAGCCACTCATCGACTAAGCAATTGAACAGATTCTCCTGCTCAACTTCGAGCCCGTGGCCAGCTCTATCCAATATCGCGAACGTCCCGCTGGAAAAGTTTTCGATGATCCTGAGTGAGTCACGATACCCGACCGAGGTATCTTGGCGCCCAGAGAGGATGAGCGACGGTCGGTCGAAGGGGTGCTCGAGCTGATCTACATCAAAGGAAAGACTATACCCTCGCTTTTCAAACCGCTTAAGAAATGCCCGATCTTTTGCGCTCACCCCTGGGATGATATCCTGTGTAAACCGATTCCAGCGCTTTTGATCTTGCACTACGAGCACGCGCTCAAACAAGTGTTTGCACTCAGTCTCTTCGATGCCTGCTAGGAACGACGAATCCCTCACAAATACCTGTCGCGATGGCAGATCGCGTCGCTTTCGATCGGCTACAATGACAGGACAGATGAGAAGGGCCCCTTTGAGGCGTTCGGGTATCAAATGGACGATTCCGCGGGCGAGGTAAGCCCCATAGGATTCGCCAGCGACTACGAAAGAGTCGTCAGGGACGACTTTGTTGATAAGCGCTATGATCGCGTCGAGCATCTGATCGGCATTGTTCAACCAGCGAGGTGCCGGCGTGCGACCCATGCCCGGTAAGTCGAAGTAAATGCGTTTCCATCCAGCGCGTCTTTCAAAGATCGGCTCCATACAGCCGGTCATGACGTGACGGTCAATGCCAAAACCGTGGATCATCAGCACAGGCATCCCCTCGCCACGTATTTCGTAATGGAAGCGTAGCTCACCTACGTCGCATATCATCGGTAGTGAAGTGAGAGACGGAGCTTAAAAGCATAGCGTTTGCTGCTGACGGTTCATGAGCTTTTGGCAAGCTTCTAGAGTTGTACCGCTCTCGCGCTCTCGCGTGAGTACTGCGACGCTATCTCAGGTAGCCGCCTCTCGCGTGCCTGTCCCTCTGAATTCTCGTCGATTTCGGTTACGGGGCTTGACCACGAACACTTGGGAGTAAGAAACACCGACGGGTCTCTCTAAATAGGATGAGCAACATGTGACTTAACAGCGCCCGTGAATGGATTTGCGGCCTCAGTGTTCACGATTGCTTGTTGATTACTGTTGGGGGGCGGCGCCGCGTGTCTCCAAAATGAGGTAGTCACGCTCTGTGCGAGGCACACGGCTTTAGATGCCTTTTCCCAACTGCTTTTCCCAAGAACGAGGTACTATTTTAACTTGTTGGATTAAGGGCAAGAGTTCTACTGCAACTCGCTTCCGGCGCCGTCTCACGACGCGCGAGCAAAATAAGCCTCTAGCTTATCCCAATACCATTCGACCCAGCCGCCTTTGAGATCCGCATGAAGATCTTCAGGGATACCGGTCTGAGTAAAACGCAGCAAAGTTTTGTTGCCTTGCCCCGTGAGCTCGAACGTGACCGTCGAATAGTGGCCCTCAGGCCAATCGGCGCCTCGCCACTTTTGTACGATCTTTTTGTCTGGAACCAGCTCAATAGTCGTGCCGGAGGCCCAGCCGTCGAAGGTGCTGAACTCGCCGCCAACTTGCCTGCTTATCGCCGCCGGCGATTGGGTAAATTCTGTATGCTTTGTCGAATCCATAAGGGCTTCATAAACATCGTGAGGCGTAGCTTCAAGCGAAATAGATTGGTGAAGGTTTTTAGTCTTCATTAGAGCACCAGATCCCTGCAACGAGCTGCGCGTTTTTTTTGTGTGGTAGATAAAGCCGTTCCGAAGTGTGGCACGTGATTGCGCTCACCTCATATATCATTCAAGCGATGAAAACCTTACGCTCGAACAGAGCTGCAAGTCTCTGCTATCGCGCGGAGAGCACCCCGTTTGTTCGAAACTAGCGCTCCGTCTCTCGGATGCGTGAAGCTATATATGATATCTACATACAGGTAGGTATCGAGTCAAAAAGGAGGTGACGGCGTGTATCGAGCAAATACTAGAAACAATTTCGGCGGCGGCTACAAAAGCTATGATAGCAAACCAAAGAGTGCCCCTGTAGATGTCGGAAAGCAATACGACGTGAAAATCGAAGATATTGCAAAACAGGGCGACGGCATAGCTCGCATTAGTGGTTTCGTGATTTTCGTTCCACACACTAAGATCGGTGACGAAGTTAAGATTGAAATCAAGGCTGTAAAGCGCAACTTCGCTTTTGCTGAAGTAGTCGAAGAGTAACCTGGCTTGTTTGAATTGCGGATTGAACTGAATTGATGGATTAACTACATTATTGTTGGAAGTTTGCGCTGCGCGCCTTGACTAATATGTTGTTCTTCCATCTACCTTTTTGATTAGCTCCTCACAATCGGGGTGTGGTGGTGCCCGTTTTTTGAGACTTTAACTGTTCAACAAGACGTCTATTTTGATTGCGTTTAGAAGACGAGGTGGGCGCCCCAATTGCATATCGTTGTTTTGCGGACGGCTCCAAACTCGCTGAGCGCGTTGGCAGGATCTATAGCGTAGACGGCGTCTCCGAGCATCGCCATCGAGGCAAGCCCCCCGCTGGCTTCTACTGCCTCGACCGCGTCTCGCGCTTTCGGACTTATGAGCTCACTGTCGCAGGCAAATTGCCGTGACAAGCGCATGAATTCGTCAAGGGTCGGCCTCTGCATTAGCCTCTGTAGCGCGGCCGATCCAAACTTGTTTGTTACGGCGAGCGTGTCTCGATCTGCCAAGATTTCGGGCGTCGAGAGGGGTCCAAAGACAACATAAGAAACCTCCAGCGGGGGAGTAGGAATTCGATCAACTACGTTTTGCTGCCGAATGACGATACCTCCTACTGCTTGGGCGATAACGTCCCCGACTCCAGTTTTGTTAGCGATTTCTGCTCGTTGTGCGATCTCGCAGAGCGCATTGAAGG
>JBAULJ010000119.1:0-2871 GCA_049578125.1 Halobacteriota archaeon | reverse complement strand
GGGCCTGTCAACGGCGGGGGTAACTATGACCCTCTTAAGGTAGCGTAGTACCTTGCCGCTTAATTGGCGGCTTGCATGAATGGACCAATGAGAGCCCTACTGTCCCTGGGTGGAACCCGGTGAACTTTACATTCCAGTGCAGAGTCTGGAGACCCCTGATGGGAAGTGAAGACCCCGTGGAGCTTTACTGCAGCCTGTCGTTGGGATGCGGTTGTACATGCGCAGCGTAGGTAGGAGGTGTCGATCCACCACTTCTGGGTGGTGGGGAGCCGACCTTGAGACACTACCCTTGCACGGTTGCGTCCCTTACCGTGGGAACGGGACCCCGATAGGTGGGCAGTTTGGCTGGGGCGGCACGCCCTTGAAAAGATATCAAGGGTGCCCAAAGGTTGACTCAGGTGGGTCAGAAACCCACCGAAGAGCGTAAGGGCAAAAGTCAGCCTGATGTGATTCAGCACAGTAGTGGATCACAAGACGAAAGTCGGGCCTAACGAACCTTTATGCCCCTATTGGTGAGGGCTAAAGATGACAGAAAAGCTACCCCGGGGATAACAGAGTCGTCACCGGCAAGAGCACATATCGACCTGGTGGCTTGCTACCTCGATGTCGGTTCTTTCCATCCTGGCCGTGCAGAAGCGGCCAAGGGTGAGGTTGTTCGCCTATTAAAGGAGATCGTGAGCTGGGTTTAGACCGTCGTGAGACAGGTCGGTTACTATCTGTCAGGGGTGTTTTGAAGTCTGAGGGGAAGTTGGCTATAGTACGAGAGGAACTAGCCAACGTGGCCTCTGGTCTATCGGTTGTCTGGCAAGGCAGTGCCGAGCAGCTACGCCATACTGGATAAGAGCTGAATGCATCTAAGCTCGAAACCACCCCCGAAAAGAGACATCTTAAGGACATCGGTAGAAGACCGGTTTGATAGAGTCGGGATGTACGCACCAAGGCAACGAGGTGTTCAGTCCGCGGCTACTAACGTCCGAGCCACGTCTTCGCATTAGCTAGGCGTATACCGGACCCTTGTGGGGCGTTGCCTTCGAGCAGCGTTATTATGGAACGTGCACTTTTATTCTTGCGCTAGGAGTTTGGCCCGCAAGCGCCAAGGTGGCGGAGCGGTTACGCGGCTGCCTGCAGAGCAGCTACACTCCGGTTCGAATCCGGACCTTGGCTTGACGTAGCGGCCATAGCGGCGGGGAAACTCCCGTTCCCATCCCGAACACGGAAGATAAGCCCGTCAACGTTCCGTGCTGTACTGAAGTGCGAGAGCCTTCGGGAACCATGGAGCGCTGCTACGTCTCTCATTCATTTTTTTAAATTAACGCGACTGCGATGAGAAGCTATTAGAATGGATCTCTTTAGCGCGCGATACGCCAGCATCCTGCTTTGCGGCCGGAGAGCCGCTCGTAGGGGACCTCAACTCAAAACGTCTGTGAGCTGATTTGATCGCAGCGCATTTCGTATTTCAAGCGCGATGCGCCGTCCGCACGACATGGTGTCATACACGTAATCCGCGTACGGAGACCCTGTCGGATACAGATTCGTTCCGGCTACAAGCCTTGCTGATACTTCAAACACTTTGAACTGAAGTGTATCGGTAACCATCGTCTCGAGACAGAATGGGCCGATCATGCCGCCGAACAAATCGATCGATTTTTCGACCACGCGGCGCCCCATATCGAACACCTCTTCAAGGAGCTTCTCTCGCAGCACGACAGGAACGTTTCCGGTAACGACAAAAGTAGGTTCGACAGCAATTCCGCCCGCTCGATAGATCTCGTCAACGTTTGCTTCCAATCGGCGGTCAATGCCGAGCATCTCAAGAGCCCCTTTGCTCAGTCGATAGCCAGTTTTTGCGATCGGCGAATAGAAGTAGTGAAAGTAGAATCGCGTCCCGAGAACAAACTCCTGTATTGTGTATTGTGCGGACGGCTCTATGCCTTTGACGAAGTCTGCATAGTCTTTCGCGATGAAGAAGCCTCGGCCGCCTTTAGCCCCGTGATACTTTACGATGACTGGTGACTGAATGTCTCGCGGATCGTGTATCTCCTTAGGCATGAGCACGCCTGCCCCTTCCAGCCATTGCCTGCTTTTGGTCCGATCAGACTCCCATTGAAGGACGCGACGATTTCCAAAGGTGGGCACGCTTAGGTCTAAAAAATTGTCGGCTCCGAGATACTCAACGAGGGATCCGTGAGGGATTAGTATCACGTTCCGTTCGCGCAATTCGTCAGCGTGCTTGAGCACATCGAGATGGCTACCTACCACCAAAAAGTCGTCGGGTTTGGCCTTGGGGTACGCGTCATAATATTTCGGTATTTGCCCGACTGCGAGGCCGAGCGTTTTAAAGCCCTCCTCGCGGGCGCCGTGGAAAATTTGTAAGCTCGTGTGGGAGCACAAAGTCGCGAGTGTTATTTCGTCCAAATCGTAGCTGGCAATGGCTTCCGGTATTAGGTCTATGCACATCCCCCGTGGACTTGATCAGACAGTATTGGGTTCAACAATATAAAAAGAACACGCGTTCGCTGCTGCACAACAGTTGCTCGCGCGTCACTGCCAACGAATGCAAATCGATCCTTGTCGTTGCGTGTAGCGAGGTTTTTGCGCTACAGACAAACTTGCCTATTACTTCACGTCGTTTCCAAGGAGGCGTTGTATAGCTGCCGCAAAAAACGCAGTTGCAGCAAATAGCAAGCGCTTCGCTGTTCAGGAACCCATCTCAAGCTCTTTGAGAATTCCTCGGCCGGCAATCACGCCAGTCGCAGCTGCGTTGATTATATCCCTTGAAAGTCCCGTGCCGTCTCCTGCAGCATAAAGCGCATTGATGCTCGTCGCTAATTCTTGCGAAACCTGCAGCTCCATAGCGTAAAACTTAACTTC
>JBAULJ010000118.1:0-4406 GCA_049578125.1 Halobacteriota archaeon | reverse complement strand
GTTCGGTGCCCTAACTTAAACTGTATTTCCAACAGCACAGAACCCGTTTATTCAAAGTTCAGAGTCCTTGATTCTTTTGTGTTACGCTGTAGTTACTGCGAAACCATCATCGACAGCGATATCGCAGCATACCTGATTTGAGTCAGATCAGACGTACGATAAGTATATGCGTCGTCAGTTCTGATGGTCAACAGTCCTGACAGAAAACGCGTGAAGAGTACAAATGAGCTTTCTTTTGCTGCTATCAGTTTTTTTGAGAGATGATTTCCTAGAATCGAGAGCGAAGCAGGCCGTTTTTGCATGACTAGCGGAAAGCTTGCTTACGTTGGTTCCCAGCAAGCGCAGACCGAAGCCATGCTTAACACGTGCTTCGTCAACTGATTTTCCGTGCGGCAAGCTTGATTGCTTCGACTAGGCTATTTTGCGGCATAATCGACGCGACCGGGATGCGTAAGATCTTCTCGACCGTTGGGCTGACGATCGGAGCACAAACCAGCGCGAGCGCACCGTCTCGTTCAGCGTGGATAGCTGCAATCAAAGCTTCTTCAATTGAGGTTGCAGGATACTCTCGTATGATGATCTCGTTTCCGTCTATTACCATCGACCTTTCTGTTATCTTATCCAGTACAGGTCTTGCAGCCACGACGGCAATGAGGTCCCCCTTCTTTGAGGCTCCTTCTAGCCTTCTGACCGCTCTGAGGATCTCTCTGAGCGTCTTAAGGTTTGGTTCGCGTTCTCCGGAAATGATTTTATAAAGTGTGCTTGAAGAGACCCCGGATATCTCAGCAAACTTAGTGACCGTAAATCCAAGCTCTTTGATTGCGTGCAAAAGGGTGCTCTTTAGCTCCTCATCTGATGAAAACGTTGCCCGAATGAGATCATCTGCAAGCATTTGCGATTTCTTGGGACAATTATGATGCCTATTATTTAATGGTTGTTATAGGACGATAAATTGTACAAAAAAGGAAATGCGCCCTTCAACGATGAATCGGTTATCAGAGCAAGGATTGAGTTTGGAGACTTCATCGGTGGTAGTCGAATGCGAAGGACGCCAATTGCTCGAGCTGCCCAAGCATCAACGCTCTGGAATTAGGTTCTACCGTTAAGCTTGTAAGCTTCAATTTCTAGTTAAGTATATGGATCAGCAGTTCGACGAAAAACTGACGATTTTCTGGGACTCCGGCGGCGTTGTATTAGTCGATCAGACTAAGCTCCCTATCACTTACAAGCTCGTGAGAATAACGACGATAAATCAACTCATCAATGCTATAAAAACATTGAAAGTGCGCGGAGCGCCGGCCCTCGGAGCGGCCGGTGCCTATGGCGTTGCTCTTGCTGCACATAAGAAGAAAGACCGCAGCGCAGTCAAACTAAAAGCGCACATACGTTTAGCAGCAAGGTCAATACTAGAAACGCGATCGACTGCCATCAATCTGTTTTACGGGGTTGAACGCGTTCTAAAAGCCATAGAGCCCTGCATCACAGTTGAAGAAGTCCGAGAAGTGGCGCTTAAAGAGGCGCTCCGCGTAGCCGAAGAAGATGTGATAGCAAACAAGGCCCTAGGTGCTATCGGTGCATCTTTGCTCAAAGATGGCGACGTCGTAATGACGTACTGCAACGCGGGAAGACTCGCAACGGTCGGTTGGGGAACTGCCTTGGGAATCGTGCGCTCTGCAATACAAGAGGGAAAGCGGATAGCCGTATATGCGTGTGAGACTAGGCCGCTTAATCAAGGAAGCCGTATCACGGCGTTTGAATTGTTGGAAGACCATGTCCCCACTACTTTGATCGCTGACAACATGGCTGCTTCGATAATGAAGCAAGGAAAAATCGACAGCGTCATAGTAGGAGCGGATAGGATTACGCAAACTGCAGTTTATAACAAAGTAGGAACGTATATGCTAGCGATTTGCGCCAAAACTCACGGCGTACCGTTTTATGTGGCTGCGCCTCTATCAACCTTTGATTATGAAAGCTCAGTTGTCAAGATTGAAGAGCGCGACGCGAATGAGCTCAGATTTTGCCGCGGAAAACAAATCGCCCCTCGCTCGGTACGTGTCGAAAACCCCGCCTTTGATGCGACTCCTATGGAGTTAGTCACGGCGATAATTACGGAAGAGGGGATTATAAATGCACCACATCGGGCTGCGGGCCACTGATCGGAGCTAAAGAGTGATAGAGATGTCAACAGCGATAAATGTGATATGCCAAGACAAACCTGGCCTTTTAAGAGATGTTGCAGCTGCGGTTGCGCATTTTGAGGGGAACATACAATATACGCAGCAGTTTATTCTCGCGAAAGGGAAGCACAAAGGCTTGGCCGCAATCTACATGGAAATCGAGAACATACCCAATGGGCGTGAATTAGCTAAAAAGCTAAAAGCTATCGCTCACGTTGAGAGCGTTTCTTTTCACCAACCATTCGAAAAGATATGGGGCTCCAGGATCATAATAATCGGCGGGGGCGCTCAGGTTGCGCAAGTGGCCCTCGGAGCAATTACAGAAGCTGATAGACACAACATTCGGGGAGAGCGGATTAGTATTGACACTTTGCCTATAATAGATGAAAATAACATCGCGAAAGCGGTAAATGCGGTGTCCAGAACGCATCGAGCAAGCATTTTAGTACTGGCAGGTTCGCTCATGGGGGGAAAAATTACTCAAGAGGTCACAAAACTGCAAAATGAGGGCTTTAAGGTCATTGCTCTTAACATGGCAGGCTCCGTACCAGATGTGGCCGACCTAGTGGTCACCGATCCGGTTCAGGCTGGAACCTTTGCTGTGATGGCAATCGCCAAAACAGCGAGCTTTGATATGGATCGCGTTGAAGGTCGGCGCTTTTAGCACTTATAGTGTTACAAACTAGCGTCTTACAACGTGGAAGCAACTAAGATTGGCAGCGTGATAGTCGCGTCTGAATACACGGTTACCGTCTCAGCGTGTTCACCTATCTTCCCCCACGACTTCGCTTCGTCCAAAGTGGCACCGGAGAGGCCCCCCGTCTCGGGCGTATCCATTGTGAGTTGAATGGCAAAGTCAAGCCCTTTGGGAATGAGAAGCATTGATTGCATGATGAAATTCTTTGGAACGCCGCCGCCAATAAAAAGCGCTCCAGCCCGTCTCGCTTTGTAGCAGATGTCCGTGATTTGTCGAATATCCTTGAATGTGTCAACCTGAAGATCACGTTTGTACCCGAACACCCAACTCTGGAGGCCAATAGAAGAGTCAGCAACTGCGGGACAAAAAACAGGGACTTCGTTATCCACAGCGGCTCGCAAAATGGAGTTTTTATCTATAATGCGCGACCCGATCTCCTGCAAGAACTCACAGATAGTAAACTGCTTTCGTGGGCGTGAATCAAGAATATCGGTTACGATTGCATCAAACCTGTTTTCAAACGTTGTGAAATGTTTATCAGCCAGATAGACGTCGTATATCCTATCAATTTTCGAGTTCTTTAGCTCGATATCGTTCACACTACATTGGCCCTGACAATGCTCGCCGCCGAACGCTTCGATCAAATCGTGCACTAAGTTAGCTCCGGTCGTGACCAGCACGTCAATATCACGGCGCTTGATCATATCAACAACGACCTGTCGCATTCCAGCAGGGATCATAGCGCCAGCGAGGCCAAAAAAGCTCGTAACATCTTCAGCTTGCATTTCTTTGTAAATTTTAACGGCTTTAGCTAATCGTCCCGCTCCAAAAGCACAGTTTTCGTACTGCTGGATGAGGGCGGCTACAGTGATGCCTTTTTCGACCTTCGCGTGTTTGACCGGGTTCACCGAATAGTCTCCGTGATCATAGCTTTTGTTACAAAACGCTTGAGTGAACGAACAAGAAATCCCGAACGAGTTTCGCCCCAACAAGAGCCGACATTCCCATGTCGTAATCAGGAGTGATTTCGACCATATCGAAACCAGACACACGAGGCGACAACCCTCGGATTGCCGTTCGCAGTTCCAAGGGCGTCAACCCATAGGGCTCAGGATTTCCTACGCCGGGCGCAAAAGCAGGATCTATGGCGTCCATGTCAATGGAAATATAGACGGCTCTGTTTTTGGCTGAAGGTTCAATATCACTCAAGATTTTTTTGATTCCCACGCGTCTAATCTGGTCCATCGTATAAATAACGCTGGTATCTAGCGCACGCTCGTACTCATCGCGAGCCCCGCTGCGGATTCCGATTTGAATCAGCGGTACCCCAAGATGGACTATGTTCCGCGCAACGCACGCGTGGCCGAATTCATTACCAAGGTAATTCTCCTTGAAATCCAAATGCGCATCAAAAATGACTGCTACGAGCTCCGTTTCTCTCGCTAAGGCCTTTATGCAGGGCAGGGTGATTGAGTGCTCACCACCCAACGTTATCGGCACTTTCCCGTCCTTGACTAAGCGAGAAGTTG
>JBAULJ010000117.1:0-9644 GCA_049578125.1 Halobacteriota archaeon | reverse complement strand
CTACAAATACGGTGAACTCACTATTGACACGGAGACCGATCAATTCGTCGCCAACGCGCATATAGGCAAACAATCGGCAGACGAACAGGTGACTCTAGTGGCACGAAAAGAGGGGGCGCGCCCACATTTTGTATCTATTGCACGTTCAACAATTAATAACGGCGGACGGGTCCACTGGGCAGGCACCCTCACTGCAGCACAATTAACCTGGATTCACGCATATGGCGACGGTGCGGTCTTCTTCGTAAGAGGCAATTATTAACTGCTTTCACGGACGCAGCACATCACCTGAAGTGCGTCCGCGTTTCCTTTCTCTTTTTTTAGCGTACTAACAAGCCATTGTAAGGATCGTAGCCCTATAGAGGCCCCCACAGGGCGACATTCGAAAAAAGTGATTGCAAGCTAGCCCACTTTATTGATGCGAAAAATTAGAACCCGCGTGCTTGGCCTTGATGATCGACAGATACAGCGCTTGATGCATCCCCGCTACGTACTTCCATCCGATGCGCTTTTCGACGTACGCCGATGCGCGTTGCGCGTACCTTTCCCTGATCTGCCTGTTTGACAACAAAAGTACAATGTAATCCTTGAACTGCTCCAAGTCGCCGCGAGGAACGACGACCCCCCCGCCGCTTGCCTCGACTTCAGCCCGCAACCCGCCTACGTCCGTAACGATCGCGGGCTTGCCCAACGAAAATGCGTGAGCTAACACCCCCGACTGGCTGCTTTGCTCATACGGTAGCAAAACGATATCTGCCGCATTTTCAACCGTTAGATACTCCTTTGGCTGGAAAGAACCTTGGATGACGACGATGCTGTCCCTTGCAGGGCTGTCAGCCACCGCCTTCAACAGCGTAGGTTTGTAGCGCACCCCGCCCGGGGACCCTGGCCGCGCATCTCCTGCGATAACCAGAGCGGCGCCAGGCACTTCGCTGACTACTTGTGGCCATATCTCGACAACGTCTTCAAAGCGCTTGTATTGCTCCCACCAACCCAAACACATGACGACGTCCTTACCCTGAAGACCGTACTCTTTTTTCGACTCGACGACGTCAGGCACGCCCCCCGCCTCCAGCACTTCAGCCCCGTGCGGTATCACGGTGACGTTCTGGGGCACCCAGCCCACGTTCACGGGCAGAAAGATCTTTTGGAGCTCCTCGTGCACGATCCCGACATCAATTAGCTGCAAACTCAGGTTCATAAACAAGCACTCTTTGTCGCCGAGCGTGCTGTAAACTGAGTGGTACGTCACGGCGGTAGGGATCCTTTGCAGGTTCAGTCGCACGAGGAGGTCAAGCAGATCGGTGCTGAGTTTGCCATCGACATCGTAAAGACCGTATTCGTGCTGAATATGCACGACATCTGGGTTTAGCTTGTTGATGACGTCTAAAACGTCCTGATGCCAGCCCACTTCCTGCGGATCCATCGCAGCAAAAACGTTTTCCTGTCCTGCGTGGCCACCTGCATCGAGATCCGGATTGCAGATGACGTATACCGTGTGCCCACGCTTCTTGATGCCTTCAGCGAGTTCATGCGAATAGGTCGCTATGCCACCAAATCTCGGGGGATAAGGAGAGATAAAACAGATCCGCAAACGCGAAATAGCCTCAGCCCTCTGCGCTTTTGGTTCATCCGGGCACATTAGTTACACCTGGTGCGCCTTACGCTTCGTATGGCTCATATACAACCCTTGACAAATATTTAACGTTTCTGCTTGCTATTTGTCAAAAAAAGCTCGCTTTAGATCTCATCTCGTAGAATAATATTAATAAAAACAGCGACGCCTCATATCATACGAAACAGCCTGAGATAAGTCGTAGATTGAGAGGAGCGTGTTGTCGCAGCCACCCAGCTCAGAAGGCGTCATGAGTGGAGACGAAGTGCAAAAGGCTAACGTGACTGAGCTACTGCAGCGGCTCTCGTCAAGCGAAAACGGCCTGTCGGCGACAGAGGCGTCTCGGAGACTAGACTCGTACGGCCCAAACGAGATCACCGAAAAGCGGGTCAATCCGCTTCTGAAGTTTATCACCTATTTTTGGGGCCCCATTCCGTGGATGATTGAGGTCGCGATCATTCTCTCTGCGCTCATCCAGCACTACGAGGACTTTTTCATCATCCTGGCCCTCCTGCTGCTGAATGCTGTCGTCGGGTTTTGGGAGGAGAACAAGGCAGCGAACGCGATTGAGCTCTTGAAACAGAAACTTGCGGTAACCGCCCGAGTGCTGCGGGATGGCTCCTGGTCCGAGCTTGCCGCGCGACAACTGGTGCCGGGCGACATTATTCGGGTGCGGCTGGGAGACGTCGTGCCCGCGGACGTCAAGCTTACGAGCGGTGCTTATCTACTTCTCGATGAGTCAGGATTGACGGGCGAATCGCTTCCCGTCGAAAAACACGCGTCAGATGTGGCGTATTCCGGTTCAGTGGTCCGCCAAGGAGAGATGGACGCCCTCGTGGTCACTACGGGAATGGCGACCTACTTCGGCAAAACAGCACGGCTCGTCGAAGAAGCGAAAACGAGGAGCCACTTTCAAAAGGCCGTCATCAGGATTGGCGATTACCTCATTGCGATCGCCATCGCGCTAGCCGCGCTCATCATAACAGTCGCGTATGTCCGCCAGGAAAGCCTCTTGGCAATCCTCCAGTTCGCTCTCGTGCTTACGGTCGCAGGGATCCCCGTTGCGCTACCTGCGGTACTCTCCGTTACGATGGCCGTCGGAGCGATTGCACTCGCGAAGAAACAAGCGATCGTAAGCAAGCTTGTCGCAATTGAAGAAATGGCGGGTGTGGACGTTTTGTGCTCGGACAAGACGGGCACGATTACGAAAAATGAGCTTACGCTCGCAGATGTCCGGCCGCTCGAAGGCTTCACGGCCAGTGACGTTTTGCTTTATGGCAGCTTAGCTTCGCGAGCAGAGGATCAGGATCCAATAGATGCAGCGATCCTCGCTAAGGCCGGAGACGCGGGTGCACTCGATACGACCCCCAGCTCATACAAGGTAACTGAGTTCACACCGTTTGATCCGGTTTCAAAAAAGACCGAGGCCACCATTGAAGGGGCGGGAAGCCGATTCAAGGTGTCAAAAGGAGCACCACAAGCAATCCTTGCGCTAACCTCGCAAAACTCAGAACTTGCCCAACAAGTGAACGTGCTCGTAGACGCATTTGCGGAAAGAGGCTACCGTGCGCTCGGGGTCGCGCGCGCGAATCAGCAGGATGACTGGTTGTATGTGGGACTTATTGCACTTTATGATCCCCCGCGTGAAGATTCAGAAGAGACGATCAAGACCGCGCAATCAATGGGCGTCGAAATCAAGATGGTGACAGGCGATCATACTGCGATCGCAAAAGAAACTGCCTCTGAGGTCCATTTAGGCACAAACATCATAGACGCCACTTCCTTTGCCGATAAATCTGACAAGGAGGCAGGAGATATCGTAGAAAGCGCGGATGGCTTTGCTCAAGTATTCCCTGAGCACAAGTACCGCATCGTTGAACTGCTCCAAGACAGAGGACATATCGTCGGGATGACCGGTGATGGAGTCAACGATGCTCCGGCGTTGAAAAAGGCGGATGCCGGCGTCGCCGTTGCAGGAGCGACTGATGCCGCAAAATCGGCAGCGGACATCGTATTGATGAGTCCAGGCCTGTCTGTGATCGTCGATTCGATCAAAGAAAGCCGCAAGATCTTCCAGCGGATGACAAGCTATTCGATCTATCGTATCGCTGAGACCATCCGGGTGCTTCTGTTTATCACGCTTTCAATACTCATCGTCAACTTCTACCCGGTGACCGCGCTCATGATCGTGCTGCTCGCGCTGCTCAACGACGGCGCCATCCTCACGATTGCGTACGACCGCGCGCAGTACAGAAACACTCCAGAGGCGTGGGATATGCGAACGGTGCTTTTGGTCGCGACCCTTCTGGGCGTGCTGGGCGTGACCGCATCATTCTCGCTCTTCTACCTCGCAGACCGCGTCTTCTTGATAAGCCGCCTAGTCATCCAATCAGTGATGTACCTAAACCTCTCTGTAGCGGGACATTTTATGATCTTTGCGGCCCGAACGCGAGGCCCGTTTTGGTCGTTTGCCCCGGCTCCTTTTTTAGTGGCAGCGGTTCTGGGAACTCAGCTGGTAGCGACACTCATTGTTGTCTACGGACTGTTTATGGCGCCGACCGGATGGGCGCTGGCCCTAGTCGTGTGGGCGTATGCATTCGTTGCGTTTCTGATTACCGATAGCGTCAAAGTGCTCTTCTACAGGCACGTGCTCGACCGAACCAGCAGGCCAGCGCCCACCGCGGTGCAGTCTCCAAGCTGAATCTGAAATACTTGTGCGAAAGACATTTGCGAGGAGTACGATTCTCAGGCTACGAGCACGAGCGTTCTTAGACCGCGTTGATCCGGGGAGTTTGAGATGATGAGCAAGATAGCGGCATCTTGATATATCGTCGCTTATCAAGAGAGGATATTTGGGGGTGTCATATTCATGGTCTTCGGATTCGGCACGCAAGACGTGCAAGAAATGAAGGAGAAGCGGGACGTCGACGGACTCATCAAGGCATTAGGGTATAAAAAGGACAGCGGTGTACGCAGGGACGCCGCGGAAGCCCTCGGAGAGGTCGGCGATAGCAGAGCAGTGGAGCCGTTAGTATGGGCGCTTAACGACGAGGACAGTCTTGTGCGCAGGGACGCTGCGGGAACTCTTAAGAAGATCGGCGATAGCAGAGCAGTGGAGCCGTTGATAAGGGCGCTTAACGACGAGGACACTTATGTGCGCAGGGACGCTGAGGAAGCCCTCGATAAGCTAGGATGGACCCCGGGGTAGCGATGAGGTACCGGCTCCCTTGCATACTGAGAGAACAATGAGATGAGTACGTTGAGATCGGGAACCGGCCGTTTGGCCACCAATAAAAGCAGTTCTTGTAATTGCCGTAGGACCGCTGCTAAAACCCTAGCTCGATTATCCAACGGCAACAGAATAGTGCAGCAAGTGATCGTGCAGCGTGATCCTCTAAACGGCAACTAGACTTATCTATTCTTCTATTTCCTTGATCTACGGGCTCGGCTTAAAAGTTGATACTGACCTGCAATGGATTTGCTTGGGGGGAAGTGACCCCAATGTCTCTAGCCCCGGTGTAGGTCTGCCTTAAAAAAGGCGCTAATTGCGTCAGCTCTCGCGTAAACAGGAAGGAGTGCTTCAGCTACCTAAAGCCTAAAAATTATCTACCCTAAACGTCATCTACCGAGCGAGAGCGATATTGTTCATGACTGCGATGAAGAGTCGAAGCTCGATCAGCCTGTGGGCGGCGGTTTCCATAGGTATTGGAGCTATGGTCGGCGCCGGTATTTTTTCTATTTTAGGCGTAGCGGGTCAGATTGCTGGGAGTGCGCTATGGTTCTCTTTTGTAATCGCTGGGGCAGTAGCGCTGCTGATCGTATATTCCTACGCAAAGCTCGCAGCGCGATATCCTTCTGCCGGAGGGCCTACGGAGTTCTTAGTCAAGGGGTTTGGTGACAACGTTCTGAGCGGCGGGTTTAACTTGCTGCTCTGGATTTCCTACGTATTCGCGCTGGCTCTTTATTCGAGGGCGTTTGGCGGTTACGCCGCAACTTTCTTGCCAGGAAATGCGGCGAGCATCTGGGTTAACATATTTGCTTCGGGAATTGTTGTCGTCTTTACCGCGATAAACTTCATCGGAGCAAGAGCGGTCGGGCGATCTGAACAGTATATCGTCTTAACCAAGATTGCTATCCTCGTTGGGTTCGTCACCCTCGGCATTTTTTCGATTCAACCAAGTCGTCTCGCCCTATCCCAATGGCCCGCCTTTTATAACGTCGTCTCAGCCGCAGCAATCGTTTTCTTTGCGTATCAAGGGTTTAGTCTCATAACTAACGCTGCGGAAGACATGGAAAATCCAAAAAAGACGGTACCAAAGGCGCTTTTTGTCAGCGTGTCCATCGTTATCATCATCTACGTTGCCGTTGCAGTTACAGTACTCGGCAACCTGCCGGTTCCACAAATAGTAAACGCCAAAGACTACGCGCTCGCTGAGGCAGCACGACCATTCCTCGGGACAATCGGGTTTAAAATCATCGCCATTGCTGCCCTGCTGTCAACATCATCAGGCATTAATGCCACGCTTTATGGGGGGCCAATATCAGCTATGTTTTGGCGAAAGAGGGGCAATTGCCGCAGTTTTTTGAACGAAAGATCTGGAGGAGTAGCAGAGAAGGCCTTCTTATAACGGCAGGCCTGACTATTATCTTTGCAAATCTGCTCAACTTAGAAGGCATCGCTGTGGTCGGTAGCGCCTCAATTCTGCTCATATACGTCGCGGTCAACGCAGCACATCTTAGACTTCTTCGAGAGACTAAGGCTAACCCGCTTATGTTGTGGCTTGCTATTCTCGTATCCTTGGCTTTCGTTTTCCTGCTCGTCGATTATGAAGCTCAGAGCTCTCCACACGTCGTAGCTACCTTAGCCGGCGTCTTCATTTTTAGTTTTGTTGCTGAGTGGGCTTATAGAAGGAAATCGAAAAGAATCTTGCGAACGCGGGCTTAGGTGACCTCGGCACTGAAGAAGGCGAAAAAGAGATCACGAAATTAGCAACAATCGTCGCGCTTATTGTGATAGCGTCGCTCTCCGCAGCCGGTTATATTTCTTCGAAAAACCCTGCGAAATCTCCCCACACTTCTCGCGCGTAAGCTTAAGCGCCACCGATCAGTGGCACGAGCGTTACGCATTCGGCAAGTTGAGCGCTATGATGATAGCGACGGGGCCGGTCGCCACCCACGCGACGACGCTTTGCTGGCCGGAGATATTGGCTACGTAAGGAGGCGACGACGATCGCCCCGACGAGCAGATTGGTGACGAAAGAAGGCGAGCTTTTTGAAGTCCTGCGTCGTTATGCCGCCCCGACCAAAAGGAAGGCTTTTATTTGCTTTCGCTCGTTATCTCACAGCGATGATAACTGTTGATATACTCTACTATGAAGCATGTGAGCATTACTCGAAGACAATACAGTACGTCAAGAACGTCCTTGCAGAAGAAGGCATTGACGCCATCGTTAACGAGATCAACGTCGCCACCGAAGAACAGGCTAAGCAGCTCAACTTTGCCGGATCACCGACGATCAGGATCAACGGCGAAGACATCGAATCTGAAGCGGAACAACGGCAGGGGCATATCCGAGGCAGTTGCCGTGTGTACAACTACAAGGGGCAGATGTACGTTACCCCGCACAAGGAATTCATAAGGGCGGCGCTCAAAAAATATCGGTAAATCTCTAATTGTGAGCAGTCAAAAAAGCCCGTTATAAGCGCTTGAACTCATGACCTTACGGCCCTGCGCTCAAAGTCGACTTCTGGGCGCAATCAAAGGACGACCATTAAAGCCTCGCTCGATCTTTTTGACGTGTGTCGAACATCCTCGGCAGCAAATCGTCGTATTCGTCAGCATCTGAACGTGATGTGTGCTCGCGGCATTCGTCGGGATTTTCGTCGTTCTGTCGACTAGCATTTTTTTGAAAGCGTTATCCGTCACAGGTGCTCGCGACGGAGAAGTTCCGGCCTATTCAGGTGCAGCTCGGAAAGGAGGTTACGAATGGTGAGCCGACAGTGCAACCCAGAAAGCGGAGTGCAACGGGAGCCGGCATTGTGGTCATTAATAAAATAAGGGGCTTCGTGGCAGACATTTTAGATTGCGGCAGAGACCGCGAGAGCGCCTTCAGTTTGCAAACGATGTCGCTCGATACCAGCCGGAAGGGCGGATCAGTCACCTGATTTTCTTCAGGTACTCAAGCCACCTCTTCTCGGCGCCAACCTTGGCGGACGCTTCCACTTCAGAATAATCGTGAAGCATCTGCCTCTTTTCAATATCTCGCAGCGCTACTGCTGCTCGAATAAGCCCGCACGCTTCAACATACAACTCACGTGCTTCAGCCTCACTAATGTTTGCGCTCTTGATCCCCAACTCCTCTTCACGTATCTTTTCTTCAATTTCGCGGTGGAGTTCTTCAACTGCTGCAAACTCTTCCGGGGTTAGCGTGCCTTGATGCGTCATTATTCGCCACACGAGCTCGTGAAGAGGAACCGTTTTCCCTTCAAGTTTAACCTCAAAGGGGATTTCACAGCCAATGAAGACCAGCAGCCTGTGAAGTTTAGACAGAAGTTTCTCTCGATCTTCCTTTGTCAGCTTTCCTTTTCCAGCCAGGTGCACCCCCCACGCTTCTGGGTACATCATCTTTTCGCCATCGTCCTTTGCTATCATTGCCAGCTTATATAACGCCTCTAAAATATCATAAACTGTCGATGGTCAAAAGGAACATGCGGTGCTACCCTGGCTCTCCCTGCTCAAAAATTACGACGGCCCTCTGCTTGCTTGAGTGAAAGCAAAACTGACAACAACAAGGAAGGCTAGTTCCACATCGTGCGCTGTTTGATAGACTCGCGTCGATGTCCTGCGAGCTTAGCAAATGTGTGCGGTAGCCGAATGGTTGGGTAGCTGTAGTCTTCTTTAGTCATCCCTCCAGACCGTAGCATTAATATAGACTAACGGGTTCGCGTGTGGCCCTTTTTTCGACGTTATTGATAATGCCCTGTTTTACGTTGTTTTATATCCCGGAAGGCATCACGATATCGCAAATTCGTTTGTTTAACGTAAGCGAGGTCACTCCCCCGCTATGGGGGACTCCCTCCTGCTATCTCACTAGTACACTAGTTCTTGCATGCGTAAGCTTTCCAGTATCGTATTCTTCCCCATCTCGTAGGGAATCATCTCTTTTACCTCATATTGTATTAAAGGGCTGTAAAAGCTAGTCATTTTGAGGACATCTGCGGACGTCCCCTCAAAGATGAAAGAGCCCGAATCGCCATCCGCAAACAAGCCGTTCTCCTTTACCATGCCGGCGTCCATGTAACGCTCTATCGCTTCGAACATAGCCTCCGTGTTCTCTGCTATTTCTCTACGGTCAGTAGGCCACGGGGCGAGCATGTTTCGGCGCCACAAGACTAGGAATTTTGTCATCTATCTTACCTCCTTTCGGTAGGTGGCAGCGACGCGGCAACCACCATTTTTAAAACGCATAGATATACGCTTTTTTTAATTAAGGTTGCTATGATAGGAGGCTGTTTCAAAATAAGCAAGAGAGCGCCTGTAGCCAGCAGTGGATCGGAAAGATTGTCAGGGTTACGGCTTACAATTCGGCAGGAATATGCACACGCATACCTTCAGGCACAGCTTTGCCATCCATGATTGGCATAGCTGTGATATGCGGAGGTTGTAGCAGGTGCTAGGTCACTCCGATATTAACGCAACGGCCGTGTATCTACGGCGTGAGGATGACGACCTACAAGACGTCTGCATAACTCTTGCGATTCTTGCTAAGGACAGTCTTCAGCCGCGTTTGGCACCGGACAAGAAGAGCGATGAATCACCGCCTTTAATGCGTTCTCCCACGAACAACTGTGGCGCGTTAATATCCGTTACCGCCTTTTTTTTGGCATTTTGAGCAAGTAGCATATTGCCCTCGAATGCGGAAGCTCTATATTGACACGAATTGTTACGATTGACGCAGCATACGAGAGGCGTTAGGCGTCCTACGCAGGAGAACTTATGGAATCCTCCGCTATCATCGCTTTGTTAACC
>JBAULJ010000116.1:0-3299 GCA_049578125.1 Halobacteriota archaeon | reverse complement strand
TGGTATCAGCTTCAACTGAGCATTCTGTACAGTCAGAACAGTTGTTCTGGTCGGCCCGTTGGGGTCTTCAACTTTAACGATGTACTGTCCAGGGGAGAGTTGCGGAGTTATCCACGAGAAAAGTA
Organism: Halobacteriota archaeon; assembly: GCA_049578125.1. GTDB lineage: Archaea > Halobacteriota > Bog-38 > Methanoflorentales > Methanoflorentaceae > Methanoflorens. The sequence goes on along the minus strand of JBAULJ010000116.1, from coordinate 3,174 downwards.
TGAAACCATTGGTGCTGTTGTCAGCGTCGTTCGCGCCACCATCAGTGACGTTCGCTATTTTCACCCACGCGCCGCCGTCGTCGTCCTTGCCGTTCTTGTTGGAATCAACGTAATACGACAGTGTGACTGTACTTGCGTTTCGTGCCATGTCGGCCGACACTAAAACCTTGTCACCCGAACTCACTGTGTTAGGCTGTGGTTGTACGATCGTGGTTGCCGATGTGAGAATTAGAGCGGAACTTACTAGCAATAAAACAGCGATGACAGACAGCAACAGCAGTACTATTTTGTTGGCCGATCGTGGCATTCTGGTTACCTCGAACAATTTATAAACAATTATCGGCTAGTCCATTACCTCCAGAAAATGTGCCACGACACTTGCGTCTGTATCATGAGCAAACCTTCTCAACCTAACAGAATAAAACGCTGGTTTATCAGGTAGACGCCGACGATAAGAAGCACCAATCCTGCAGCGCGTTTTATCCAGATAGTATTTGCAGTCTTTGCAACGAGAGTTGATGACAACTTCGTCGAATACGCAACGGCTAGCATCGGGACAGCGAATCCGAGCGAGTAGACCAGAAGGAGGAGTCCACCAGTTAGCACATTTCCACGTGCTGCGACCCACGTAAGTATCGCGCCTAACACAGCACCGGTGCACGGTAACCAGACGATCCCAAGCGACATTCCGAGCAACAAACCGCTGATGACCCCTTCAGAAGGCAGGTTATACGATCGTTTCGAGACCGCATCGACAAACCCCAGTCGCGGAGCGTTATACGGTAAGTGCAAGTCGAACAACATCCACACGCCAATGAACATCACGATGGTTATGGCAATTACGTCCAGATACCCTTTGACGCTTTGAAACGCTGAGCCGAACGCGGACGCTAACAACCCCATAGCAGTGAACGACATACTCAGTCCCAGAACGATTGCGAGCGGTCGCCATTTCCCACGGTCCGTCGATGATGCCATTACCGCTGGAAGTACGATAAGTACGCACGGAGTGAAGACGCTTACAAGTCCAGCTCCAAAAGCGATCAACGGGTTTATTTCCATTGTCTCGCGGCCTCAATAGTGTTTTTTAGAGTTTGCTCATCCGTGGTCCCAATACTCTTAGCAACGGCGCCATCACTCCGAATCACTATTGTCTCTGGAATAGTCGTTACCCCATAATTCGCATCTTTACGCGTTGAGTCCGTTAACGGGTCAATCCGTAGTATCGTGACTTCGGTCCCATTGTACTGACTCTCGAGCTTTGAAATAATGACTTTCATCTCCGCACAGCTTTTGCAGCTACCGCCGAAGTACAACAGGACCGGCCCTTTTTTTAAGAGAGTGGTTATGTCAGAGGGGTGCGACGTGCCTCCTACGAAGCTCAGCTTTTCTCCTGAGGTCTGGGCAGTGCAGCCGCTCATACTTATTATAAGAACGCTCAGCAATGCTAATGCTGCTAACGTTTTTAAACTATCATTCATTGTTTCACTTGGGTTTGCTGTGCTTGAATAAGCCAATCTGCAATCTCTTTCTTGCTTGGCAGGCGACCAAAAGCCTTGACCTCTTCATTTATGACTAGCGCAGGAACCGCCAAAACAGGGTATGCTAATATGTCCCGCTGGCGCGTGACTTTATTCACTGTGGCGTCAATGTCTTGTTCGGCGACCACGTCGCGAACCATCTTTTCAAGGCTGTTGCACCTTACGCATCCCATTCCCAGAATCTTAACTTCCACGACGTAACCCCTTTGCGTATTACAATGCCGAATTATATATACATATTTGCATATATAAATATTATATATAGTTGTGGATTCGCGTCGTCCAAGTCGACGCGCTTTCGAAATCATGATGTGAAATGAAACAAGAACGGCGCGAAGTGATCGCTGTTAACGGATTGACAAAACGATTCGGCGCTATCACCGCCGTAGACACCATCTCGTTTAGCGTTCCTGACGGTGAGATTTTCGGATTTCTCGGCCCAAACGGGGCTGGGAAGACGACGACGATCAGGATGCTCACCGGCCTGCTCACGCCGGACGCCGGAGACATCTCGATTGGCGGGATCAACCTGCAAAAGCGCCCAATCGCAGCTAAGATGCAGATGGGCGTCATCCCCGAGATGAGCAACGTGTATACCGATTTGACCGCCAAACAGAACGTCGTTCTGGCAGGACGGTTTTACGGCATGTCTAGGAACGCAGCCGACAAAAACGCTGATCAGCTCTTGGAGCAGTTCGAGCTTTCTGAAAGAAAGAACGATAAAGTCGAGGGGTTTTCCAAGGGTATGAAACAACGCGTGCTTATCGCAAGCGCCCTGGTGCACAACCCGCACGTGCTTTTCCTTGACGAACCGACCTCAGGACTCGACGTGCACAGCCAACGCCTTATTCGGGCCATCATCCGGGAGATGAACGACGCGGGAACGACGGTGTTCTTAACGACCCACAACATCGAGGAGGCAAACGCCCTATGCGACCGGGTGGGCATCATCAACCACGGGGGGCTTGCGGCCATCGACACGCCTGAGCGGCTCAAGCAGGCGTTTAAAGAGACGCAATCCGTCGAGGTCGCGTTTGATGAGCCCGTCGATGTGAGCCCAATAGAACGCAGCGGCCTCGTGATAAGGACGGAAAGGGCGGGCGATACGTGGCGCTTTTATACTGATAATCCCGATGCGCTGGCCAAATACGTGTTCGCGGTCGCTGATGAGCAGGGCCTCACCTTCACCGTGCTACGCATCGAGGGCGCGAGCCTAGAAGACGTCTTCGTCACCGTAACAGAGGGCAAAGCACGTGTACAGTGATTCCATTCGCAGCCACCTGCGCAGCATCGCGCTCGTAGCGGAAAAGGACATGCGCATTTACTACACAAAGCCGCCCGTGCTTATCTTCGGCTTCCTGTTTCCGTTTTTCATGTTCATGGCGTTCTACTTCGGCCGCAGCGCCGACCTTTACACGCTCTTCCCGGGACTTGCCGCGATGTTCGTCTTTTTCGTCGCCTCGTCCGTCGGCCCGTTGATCACCCCATGGGAGAAGCGGGCGGGCACCTACGAGCGGCTGCTCTCTTTTCCCGTTACCGTCAACACCCTCATTCTCGGCGACGTTGTGGCCGGCATGCTCTTTGGTATTGTCATCAACGTCATCATCTTAGCAATAGGAACAGCGGCATTTGG
>JBAULJ010000115.1:0-16801 GCA_049578125.1 Halobacteriota archaeon | reverse complement strand
GGTTATATTCTGGAGAGCGTGTGCAGCAGCTTTTTGTACGCGCTGATTATCATCATTAAGCGCTTCGTTAAGAGGATTCAACGCACGAGGGTCGCCCAGTTGTCCGAGAGCCAAAGCCGCAACTTCGCGCACGTCGCTGTACGGATCGTCCAGGGCTCTTATGAGGGGCCCTACCGCTTGCGCGTTGCCGAGTTGTCCGAGAGCCAAAGCCGCAACTTCGCGCACGTTTTTATATCTATCGGACAGCGCTTCGATGAGTGGGAGCACCGCGCGGGGATTCCCGAGCTGGCCGAGGGCTTCTGCCGCGGCTCTGCGTGCGTTTTTGTTCATCGCTTGTAGAGTTCGGATCAAGGGGTCTGTCGATGGTTCGCCGAGCTGTGCTAATCCCCCAACGGCGGCGATTCGGACACGCCGGTCATCATCATCTAAGATCTCTATGAGGGGAAGCACGGCGCGGGGATTTCCGAGCTGGCCGAGGGCTTCTGCCGCGGCTCTGCGCACCCTGTTATCTTTTACGTGCAGTGCATTGAAGAGGGGATCGAACGCCTCGTGCCTCTTGAGAGCTGCTACGGCGCTCAAGCGCACACGCTCGTTTTCATCCTGTAATGCTCCAACTAGAGGATCAATCGCTCGTTGATCTGTTAAGCTGCCAAGCGCGTCAACGGCTTCTCTGCGCGTATTTTCATCGTCGTCGAAATAAGGGCTGCCAAATTCTACCGTGTGCGCTAGGTCTTCGACGTCGCCGTTGGCGAGCATTTTTGCAATATCGGGTTTGCTGTCAAAGAGTCTCACGGCTGCCTGCCCCTTCAAACGATTCGCTAGCTTGACAAAGCGGTGCACCCATTAAACGTCATTTTAGAAGATCGTAAATCTTTTGAATCGCATTGACTTGAGCTCTGACGTCAGCAAGCCAACAAAAGCTAGCTTATCATCCACGCGATGCCAAGAAAGACAGAGGTTTAAGAAAAATCGCAAGCTAGGGGCTTACTGTGACGGCCTCAACAATCACTTCTGGCACCAAGGGACTGGAAGTAGCTGCAGAGGTCTTACGTCTGCGTTCGGTCCCCTCCCTCTTTAGAGGCATTCTAGCAGCTGGCTAGACGCTCGAACGAAATACTCGCGCCACTATGCGACAGCTCGCACGCTCGACCAACGCCAAGACCGCATAGTCAGGCCCAAGCGGCCGTTATCAGCTTGCTTTCTGTGAAGAGCCAAGCATGCGCAGACATAGATCTTTGCCTTCGCGTGCTTCGCGATTGTCTGGCTCAAACTCTAGGGCCTTGTTGAAAGCCTCCAAAGCCGCGTCGCGCTCGCCAAGACGCCCCAAGGCACAGCCTTTGTCACTCCAGGCGGCCGCGAGAGTTGGATCGGCTTCAGTCGCCTTTTCGAACTTATCCAAAGCGCCTTGATAGTCACCTTGTTCGTATAGAGCAATGCCTTCGTTGACTTGCTCCTTTGCAGGCGAAGACGCCACCGCTGTCTGTACGGCCGCAGTCGATGCGCTCTCATCGACGCTGGGCTCTTCGGTCACAGCGGCTCCGCATTCTCTGCAAAAACGCGCGGAAGGGCTTAAGGTTGTTGCACAAGACTTACACAACTTTGTATCGGTCATAAACTCGGTTTATAATGTCGCAACAAAGCAATAAAGCTTGCGTATTGGGCTGAGCTTCGAAACCGAATCAGCACAGTCTGGCGTCGAATCTTAAAAGTGGAAGTTCGATGATTTCTGCAGATCTTTCGACTCGCTTATCGAGGGAATGCTGACGAAAGTCGAGAACGACGCTATGTGATGACTAGTGGCGTTGTTTGCAGCAGGCCTAACCTAGCACGATCATTTTGGCACGAGAGCCCCAAACCGTTGACGATTTAGGTGCAGTCTCTTAGGTCGCAGTTTCCAAGACCGGCCCAGTGATCGGACGACTTCTTTTAGGTCGCGCTGGCCCTTAGAAGTCCATTGCATTCAATATCCGCTTGTTAAGCCGCGCACATTGAGCTTTGAGGTAGTACTTGCTTTGTGCAATCTGCTGCCTGAGGAGCGCTTCCATCTCTTCAGCGGTCCGGTACGTAAATGGATCGAGTTGCTTTAAACGCTCTTGCGGCAACCCCTCTACACGTGTTGGCACAAGCACGCTGTCGCCCCACAGCGGGTGTGGCTCATAGTCAACTGCACCACGCGTCGCTTGGATTAAGAATACCTGCGTCTCTTCGATGGTCGGGCCTGTCCCCCCCACTGGCTTCTTTTTGCCGTTCACTTCTTCAAAAAGAGTCTTTGCGAGCCAAATGGGTTCGTCGCCAAGGTGCGTATCGACCCAGACATACCTGGCGCCGATGCGTCCGGTCGTGTTGATGAGATACGATTCGATCGGATTGTCGGTTTCCGCCCTCTCCTGCATGAAGGTATAGAATCGGTGGATGTGGGCGGCGTTCCCGACGCCCATGGTGAACGGCAGACAATACCTTGATTCATACTTCTCACCGCCGACGCCCTCTCGGCCTTGGGCCGGGTGACCAATCGTTCTGCCGTCTGCAAGCACCTTTGCGGCGAACGCAGGATCTTTCAGCTTCACCCAGGCATAGTCTGAGTTATATCCGGGGCTAATGAACACCGCCATGTTGAGCGGTCCTGATGAGTCGACATTTCCGTCGAAGTAGCCAGTGTCCTCCAAGAAGATGATGCTCCGTGCGTTTTGATTCAGTTTTCCGTGATACTGGAGTATCTCTCCGCGGAAACTCACGTCGCCGTGCTCGTCCCATTCCGTGTTTTCGTGGAGCGCGTTCGGCGACGTTCCGGCGTTGTAGATGGCATGCTGCGTAACGTCGACGTCCTCTGTTTTGGTCCAGCAGCCGCGTTCTGGGCTGACAACGCGGTCTTCGAACACCGCAACAACGTCGTCGTTTCGAATGAGTTGGTTAGAGATAAACTCAAGCGGGTTGATTCCAAACTTGTCGATATAGATTTGCGCAATCTTGTCATCATAGACATAGTGCCCGTGAGTGGATTTTCCGCTGCCCGTCAATCCCCACACCGACATCACTATCTTCTTGCTTGTGCCGTCAAGGCGCTTGACCGTAAACTCCTTTAGCGAAGCGTGCTCACCTGTCCCCCCTCTCTTGTAGATCTCATAGATCCAGTGCGAAAGGAAGCCCTTCTTCGCTTCTCCCATGTAAGACGATCCGACGACCACCGTGTAATCGTGGAAGGGAAACCTGATGACCTTGAGCATCTCGTTTTTCCCGGGCACGTTTGGATTCTCGAGGTAGTGAGGGATCATAAAGAGCTGCACGTCAGGTTGTGCGTCGAGATCGCCCGGGAAATTAACCGCTTGCCAACGATACGCAACGTCAGGAAATTGCGCGTCGCAATAGAGCCGACATTTCATTTCCCCTTTTGAACCCTTTTGCCCGAGCGAGGCATCTGCCTGAATCAGCGGTTGATCAAGAACGTGCTCCAGCACGCGGAGCATCAACCGCTGATGCTCGATGCGCAGATCCTCCTCACGCTCAACAACGACGCTGCCTGCAGCGCTTCGGTTCCAGATGTTTGATGCCCAGTTCCAAGATCCGTTTTTAAACTGCGTTCCGTAGCGTTTTGCTCGCTCTAAGAGATCCGATGGATTATTCTGGATGGGCGTCAAACCCACCTTCTGCTTGGCTTCTACTATCTGCTCAAACAGCTTGGGAAAACTCGCTATCGTTATATCATCGGTGGAAATTGGCATAAGACCTCAGCGCATCCAGCTCGGCTGGTACTTCCGGAACTCTTGCTTAATACTGTACTAAACAGTATATATCTTTCGTCAGCCGCCGCTAAACAGCTTCAACTACGCTTTTGACGTGCCCCATCGCTGCTTCCGCGTTCTTACGCCGCGAGGCTGAAAACGTCAACGCCCCTAACCGCGACTTACGTCAAGTCCTGAGGCGGGTGTGACCTTCATCCTTTCTTTCTGCATGGCAATTTCGTAGAGAAGGATGTGTTTTTGTGCGACGATAGACCATCCTATCTTTTTCCGAACGTACTCAAGCGCCCGCTGAGAGAAAAGCTCTCTCAACTCGTTATCTCGAAGAAGTAAGAGCAAAGCAGCCTTTAAATCTTCAGGCGATCCGAGCGGGACGGTTGCGCCTGCTTGACTTGCTTCGACTTCCGCCTTGAGGCCTTCAACCGCCGTCACCACGGCAGGCTTTCCTAAGGCAAACGCGTGTGCAAGATTCCCGCTTTGCGATGCGCGATCGTAAGGCAAGACCACCAGATCGGCCAGGTTGAGTATTGAGTCGTACTCTTTTGGCGTGAATGCACCGGTGATAACCCGTATCTGGTCCTTCACTGGAGATTCTCGAATGGCCTTAAGCAGCTTGGGCTTGTAATAGAGCCCACTGGGCGACCCTGGTCGTGCGTCGCCTGCAATAATCAGAACCGCGTTCTTGGCCTGTTCGAGAACGTCGGGCCATACGGTTATCACGTCTTCGAACCGCTTGTTTGGTTCCCACCACCCGATGCACAGGACGACTTTCTTACCTTCGTATCCGGCCTGTCTCTTCGCTTCTCGAACGTCGGGGACGTCTTCAGCAAGTGCGGTCTTTGCTCCGTGTGGGATGACGTAGACGTTGTTTGGAATCCTGCCTAAGTTCGCCGGCAAAAAGATCTTCTGAAATTCTTCGTGCACGATGCCCGCGTCAACGGTATCCAGGCTCAAACTCGTAAACATGGCCTCTTCTCGACTGAGCGTGCTGTACACCGAATGGTACGTGATCACGGTGGGAACTCGTGAGACGAAAAGCAGAAAGAGCAAATCGATGATGCTTATCCCGTAGTCTCCCGCATTGGCGTACAGCCCGTATTCGTGTTGAACGTGTACGACGTCCGGTTTCAAATCCAATATCTTGTCAAAAACAGCCCGTTCCCAATCGGGCTTCGAGATATTTATAATCCCGAACACGTTTGGCTGTGATTCGTGCCCGCCCACGTGCTCATCCGTGTGACTGATCACGTAGACGGTGTGTCCAAAACTCTCCATCGCATTGATCAGTTCAGACGAGTATATTGCGATTCCGTCGTGGCGCGGGGGAAACGGAGTCACCATGCACACCCGCAACGGTGCCGCATCGTGCTCGCCCAGATCTTTTGTAGCGTTCATAACGTTTCAACTCCTGAGATTCGCGCAGGGATGCGCCCTCCGTCCGATTCGTGTTTAGCGCACAAGTATGACAGCGTTGATCCTGGAAGTATATTACCGTACGCCTTGCTCTCCTATGGAGTCACATCTCGCTGCAGCATGCGTTTCTGCACACGACATACCTATGTAGAGAATAACAAGCCTGCTAGGCCTCAGAATCGCCGAGATATGGTGACGCGCAACGCCGGCTTGAAAGTATAAAAGAAGACGGAACAGCCCGCTGGAGGAAAAAATCAAAGCGACTTCAAACCGAAGACAATCAGCGAAATCAGCTTGTCTTACGATTCAGCCAGGGACGCGCGATATTCGCGTAACGGCCAGTTAGTGCGTTGCTACGCTGTGAGCTTACGTATATCCCACGGCGCTCGCAAGGAGCGGTGCGGAACCGGCTGAGCTGACGGACAAAGAAAAACGTTCAGCTGAAAAGGTCTCCTTCGTACTTTGTAGCGCCCTTGCTCAACGCCATTTCGACTGCCTCTTTGTCCTTCATTAGAAAGACCTTGTCGTCCTCCGTCTCCTCAACGTCGACGCTGTTTTTGAGAATCTCTTTGTGCTTCTGGAATCGGCCGATCGTTACAACGAACTCTTTAGCATTGTCGATGATGGTAATGTCATACCCAGCTGCCTGCAGGATGTCTTGCACCTTCTCCAGATCTGCTTCGGGGATCTCAAAACGATATTTGGCTCCGTTGTAGTAATCGCCTAATTGCTTGAAGAGCCCAGGATCGCCAAGGTACTGTTTAAAGACGTAGTCGTTTTGGAGCTTAAATATGTTAATACTAGCCATTTTAACCACAAAAAGATACGCTTGCAAGTATTTAGCTCTATTTCTGATGGACCCCAGAACAGCGCGGACCTGCGGTATCTCGATCGCTTTTTTGGTGATCCAACAAATACGCCCAACACGAGAAAGGTTAATTTGTATCAACAACAATACCATTGATAAGCAGCCGCTTTGTTCCGTGCTTAACTCGTCAAGATGATGTAATGATTCGAGACATCAATGAATACTTTGAAAAACTGGAATCTGAGCTTCAGACCTGTTTCACCATCGCGTCTGAAGCACGGAAAAACGGCGAAGATCCTTCTCTTTCTCCTGAAATCCTACCTGCTCGTGACCTCGCCGAGCGCGTTGAGAACCTCATCGGCATCCCTGGACTTGCGCAACGTATACGGCAGCTTGATGAAACAATGTCCCGCGAAGAGGCTGCCCTCGCAATTGGTTTGGGCTTTGCCAACGGCGAATTCGGCTCTTACGAGAACAAAGTCCAAGTAGTAGAGAAGGCCGTCAGAACCGCGGTTGCAGTGTTGACCGAGGGCGTTGTCGCAGCCCCCATTGAGGGAATTGCACGGGTAGAGCTCGGCAAGAACGACGATCGTACCGACTACCTGCAAATATTCTATTCCGGCCCCATCAGAAGCGCCGGAGGGACCGCCCAAGCCCTCTCTGTGTTAGTCGCCGACTACGTAAGGCGCGCCGTGGGCATTGGCCGATATTTGCCGCGGGACGATGAAGTTGAGCGATATGTAGAGGAGATTCCTCTTTACAAGACGCTCGTGAACCTGCAATACACGCCGCCGGCTAGTGATATCAGAACCATCGTCACGAATTGTCCCATCTGTGTCAATGGCGAAGGAACAGAACAGGAGGAGGTTTCAGGCTATCGAAACCTTGAACGGGTGAAAACGAACGCAGTTCGCGGTGGCATGGCGCTCGTCTTGGCAGAAGGGCTGGCTCAGAAAGCGCCAAAACTGAAGAAGTACGTATCGCAGCTCGGACTAGACGGGTGGGAGTGGTTAGACGAGATTATTCACGTTAACGTGGCCGAAGAAGAGGGTGAGGGGGGGTCAAAAGTCGTTAAAAGGCGCGCCGGCGAGAGCAAAATTGCCCCAAGCTGGACGTACATGGAAGATATCATCGCGGGCCGACCCGTGTTCTCGCATCCTTCGCGCAAGGGAGGCTTTCGGCTTCGCTACGGGCGAGCACGCAACACGGGCTTTGCTTCCGCAGGAATCAACCCCGCAACGATGGTCGTGCTGGGCGAATTCTTAGCTCCGGGAACGCAACTGAAGATGGAGCGGCCCGGTAAAGCTGCAGGCATTTCCTCAGTCGATTCGATCGAAGGACCGACCGTAAAACTATATAATGGAAGCGTCGTCCGCATTGACTCTTACGACGCGGCGCTCAAACGTCAAAACGATATCGACGAGATCCTCGACCTCGGAGAGATTCTCGTCAATTACGGAGACTTCCTCGGCAATAACCACCCGCTGATTCCTTCACCGTACGTGCACGAATGGTGGACGCAAGATCTCGAAGAAGCGGCAACGCGCTTGCACGAACCTGTCCCTTCCGTTGATGCGAAGGAGCTCACTGCGTCAGCCGCGCTGGACCTTTCGCGGCGCTTCGGCATCCCGCTGCACCCCAAGTTTACCTATTTGTGGCACGACATAACGCTCAAAGAGCTGGCGCAGCTGGCCGAGTTTGTCAGCCAAACGGGCAAGATAACGCAGGGCGCCTCACCGGTCGAAGTCGCTCACGATTCTGACGAGCCGGTCGAACTCATCGTGCCGTATGATCCCAAAATGAAGGAGCTACTAGAAGCGCTCCTCGTCCCACACGCTGTAGCTGAAGACAACGTGATGATTAACGACGCAGCGGCATTCATCACGAGTCTCGGGCTTAGCGAGTCGCTGAGCAAGGAGTGGTTTTCGCTTAAAAGCCCGCGCATCAAATCGACGATTGACGCGGTAACGCTCCTCGGCGGGGTCGAAATACGGAAACGCGCGCCTTCAAGGATCGGGGGGCGAATGGGACGACCGGAGAAATCTAAGGCCCGAGAGATGAAGCCGCCCCCGCACGTGCTCTTCCCGATCGGCAATGCGGGCGGGCGTGACCGATCCCTTCGAAGGGCAGTAGGGTCATCAAAAGCGGCCGTTGAAAGCGCTTCGGAAATTGACGTCCAGTACCTCGGCATAATCGACGTTGACGTAGGCGTCCGCCGCTGTCCGACGTGCCTGAACACAACCTACCAAACGCGCTGCGAATGCGGAGCTTTTACGGAGCCCGTCACTTTCTGCCCAGCGTGTTCGCGCGATCTCCGGAACGGGACCACGTGCCCAAAGTGCGGCAGACAAGGGGTGAGTCATCGGATCCAATCCATCGATCTGCGAAAAGTCTACCAGCAGGCACTCACCCGACTTGACGAAACGGCACGATTCGAGAGATTTAAAGGCGTCTTAGGTCTAATATCTAAGAACAAGACCCCTGAGCCCATAGAAAAGGGTGTTTTGCGCGCAAAACACGAAATCTTTGTGTTTAAGGACGGAACCTGCAGATACGATTTGACAGACCTGCCCACGACGCACTTCACGCCGCGGGAGATCTCAGTTCCGACGAGCAAGCTCTGCGAGTTGGGGTACGACGTGAAGGAAGACGACCAGGTCGTTGAACTGGCGCCCCAAGACATCATCGTTTCTGAGGACTGTGGGGAGTGGCTTCTCCGCGTATCTAAGTTCATTGATGATCTCCTCGTCAAATACTATAAACAGCCCCCTTACTACGAGGCAGATACGAAAGAGGATCTCATTGGTTCATTGGTGATCGGCCTGGCGCCTCACACAAGCGCTGGCGTATTAGGCCGCGTCATTGGTTTTACACCTGCTTCAGCAGGCTTCGCTCATCCCTTCTTCCACGCTTCAAAGCGCCGAAATTGTGATGGCGATGAAGACTGCGTCATGCTTCTTCTCGACGGACTTTTGAACTTCTCATTGTCGTATCTTCCTGATCGTCGCGGGGGCAAAATGGACGCCCCACTAGTCTTGACGACGCGGATCGATCCGAAGGAGATTGATGCTGAAGCGCACAACCTCGACATAATCGATCGGTACCCGCTCGAGTTCTACCGCGCGACGCTGGGCTTTGAAGATCCGAAGCGGGTTCGCGTTGCGACCGTGGCGTCGAGACTCGGCACGGACGCCGAGTACACCGGCTTCGGGTTTACCCATCAGTCGTCGTCGATTTCGCTCGGCCCTTTGAACAGCTCCTACAAGGTGCTTGAATCAATGATGGATAAAATGGAGACCCAGCTTGAACTCGCTCGTCGCATCCGGGCCGTAGATGAGCGGGACGTCGCAGAACGCGTTATCAAGACGCACTTCCTCCCCGACCTGATCGGCAACTTGCGAGCGTTTTCGCGCCAAAAGGTAAGATGCGTGAAATGTAATTACAAGGTGCGGCGGCCGCCCATTAGCGGCAACTGTCCCAAATGCGGTGGAAAGATCGTGCTCACCGTTCACGAAGGCACGGTGACTAAGTATATGGAGCGTTCGATCCAGATCGCCAAGGATTACGGCGTCTCCAAGTACACGCGCCAGCGGCTTATGCTCCTCGAGATGTCGGTCAACTCATTGTTTGAGAGCGACGCCTCAAAACAGATGGGCTTGGTCGACTTCATGTAGGTGCGAACGAGCGGACTTGTGATAGCACCGACTGCTTTCTTGCCGCGGGCCATCCTTTTGACCGAGGCAAAGCCTTATCAAAGGACTGCGATGTAAACAAGTCGAGCGATGAGGAGCGGACAATAATGGTAGACATTCCCAGACTGGTGTTAAACACCGGTCTACAGTTCTTGCGTTCGCCTGCAGGCCCCATTGACTGGAGGCAGGTGGCGAAAAACGCGGCAAACGTCGGCGATGCGAAACGATGGGCCTCCGCAGAGAAACAGCGGCTGCTGCCGACATATGAAGGCTTTGTGAGCGAGCCCACGCCGCAAATCATCGAGTTGACGGGGCTTCAGACACCGAGCGCCCGTCAAATACGGGTTTTTGACAGAAATGATTGGATCAAGACGAACGTCACCGCGTTCGCGGATCAGCTTGCGCCTCTAGAGGAGGCGCTTATGACGCGTAAGAGCGATTCGCTCATAGGCAAGGGAGTGTACAGGTCGAATCAAGTCTTCTCGACGGTCGGTCTCGGCCTTCTGCTTGGCTACATTGCAAAGAAGGTGCTCGGACAGTACGATCCAAGCCTTTTCGGTCGCGAGATCGTCAGTGGACAGATCTATTTTGTGGAGCCGAATATCGAAATAGTCGAGCGCCAACTCTCTTTAGCGGGAAATGACTTTCGACGATGGATCGCCATCCACGAGGTTACCCACGCTATCGTGTTCGAGTCGGCACCGTGGCTTAAGGGACACTTAAACGAACTCTTAAAACGGTATCTTGCGGCGACCAACGAGGGACTCGCCTCAGACGGGCTCCAAGCGCGGGCTCGCGCCGTTGCGAGTCATTACGTCGAACGAAGACAATTCTCGCTCATTCACGCGGCTCTTTCTCGCGAACAAATAGGGCTCATAAATCAGATTCAAGCTCTGATGAGCGTGATAGAGGGTTATTCAGATTTCGTCATGGACAGAGTCGGCAAAGAGATGCTCGCTACGTATGATCACATGAAGCGTGCGTTTGAACTCCGCAGAAGGCGCAAAAGCGGGAGGGAAAGGTTCTTTGAGCGCGCGACGGGACTCGGCATGAAGATGGAGCAATATGTCCTCGGAGAGCGATTCGTCTCGCATGTTGCGACAAGTCGGGAGATCGACTTCGTTAACAGGGTTTGGCGCTCTCAGAGTGATATTCCAACGCTTGATGAAGTAGCCCATCCTGAAAAATGGATCGCGCGGCAAGAACGCGCGACCTAGGGGATTAGCGGTCTAAGGCGAAACAAGAACAGCGGCTATGAATGAACGAGCACGCTGTGCTCGGTCCTTTCCAGACGATCACGACGTTCGTCAAATGAGCGGAACTTCTCCCGCCTTGCGTAGTAATCAGCACGTTCAATAAGTCCGCGAAAAGTCTCACTTACCATGGATCTTCACCGAATGAGCTGACGTACCTATAAGAGATAAGCGCGCGGCAAGAGCACCGTGAAAGTATTAGCACCTCACGTCGGTGAGCCCTTTGCCAGACTCGGTGAACGATCGAGGGGGACATTCTGTCCTTTTCATCCGCTCACGCTCCCAAAAATCCACTAAAATTGATTTTTATGCACTCCTAACTTCTTAATTGGCGCCATTCGCCCGGAGCAGAGGATACCTCCGCGTTCGGCAGGATAACATTAAATAGCATGCAAATTGAGCATTTAACGATTGGCGTGCCTCAGAAACTACCGTCAAAGGATTTGCTGCAGTGGGATCAAACGCTCTTCAAAGACGAGCGCTATTTTGAGTTGGACTACATCCCGGAGCACTTCTCCCATCGAGATACGCAGATGCGCGCCCTCAAGATCGCCGCGCGACCAGCGCTGCGGGGCGCCCGTCCAATCAACAGTCTGTGCTCGGGGCCGCACGGCACCGGAAAGACCACGGCAGTACTGAAGGTATTCGAAGAGATTGAAAACTACACTGACAGCGTCGTACCGGTATACATAAACTGTCAGATCGATGGGACTCGATTTGCGATATTCTCAGAGATCTACAAGAAACTCTTCAAATATACGCCGCCCGACTCGGGGGTTTCATTCAAGCGCGTCTTCAAAAAGATAACCAAATATCTCATCGATCAGGAGAAGGTGCTCATCGTCGCGCTTGATGATATCAACTATCTGTTCTATGAGAACACGGTCAACAAAGTCTTATATGCACTCCTGCGGGCTCACGAAGTGTCAGCAGAGGTCAAGGTCGGTGTCATCGCAATATCAAGCGACCTCTCGGTCGAGATGTCGAAGCAACTCGATCCACGCGTGATGTCCGTTTTTCTTCCTGAGGAAATATACTTCCCGCTCTATACCCGTGCTGAGGTACGCGACATACTGGGAGACCGCGTGCGGCACGGGTTCTATGCAAACGTGGTGCCGGAAGATGTGCTCGAAAAGGTCATTGATCTTGTGGAAGAATCAAGCGACTTGCGGGTCGGGATCGACCTCTTGAGAAAAATAGGACTGCGGGCGGAGATAAGCGCTCGAAGATCTGTCACCGCAGACGACGTGGCGCACTCATACGAAAAATCGCGCCTCGTCCACCTCACGTACTCCATACACTCGTTGCGCGAAGAAGAGCGAGACCTCCTTAAACTGATCGCAGAGCAAGAGACAAAGATAAAGGCCGGGGACCTCTATAAGAAGTTCAACGAAGAGACGCATCTCGGCTACACGCGATTTTATGACATCGTCTCAAAGCTTGATTCAATTCGACTCATCAATACTGATTTTACAGGTAAAGGAACACGCGGACGAACGCGAGAGATTCAACTCAGGTACGAGCCGGAGGATGTCTTCAGCGTGCTTACCGGGATGGATACGTAATGCCCGCTGCAAAAAACGACCGAATTGACGCGCTCATCCAAGAGGTTCGCAAGCTCAAGAACGAGGTCAAAGAGCTTCGGATGCTTCTTGTGTACGAGCTCCTGAAAACAGAGGATCAGCGATCACGCGGCAGGTTTAACGACACGCTCCTCGCCTTTACCAAACAAGCACTCAAAGCGGCCGTTGAACAGCTTGCCGACCTCGAGCGCAAAACCGACGCGGAAGCGCGAGATGTGCCACGATCAACCAAAGTGCCGGTCAAATCACGCAAAGACAAACCAAAGCCAACGGTCGACGTCGACAGGGAGATCGCCATTTTAAAAAACGAAATGGCCACGAGCCTGCGGAACGCCGCAAAAGAGATTGAGGAAGAGCGCGCAGAAGAGGAAAAAGAGGACACGGAGTAACCCATGTGGCTTACGCTCTTCGGCGAGCACGAGGCGGACGCAGAAGCGGACAAGGAGCCTACATGGCAAGAGTTTGAGGAACAAATCCGCGACGTCCTCGAGTGTGCCGGCTTTTCAACCGATTTCAGGAAGGTCTTCGTGGCAGCCGGAAGGCGCCATGAAATCGACGTAGTCGCTCACCGCTTTGACACGACCGTGCTCATCGACGCCAAGCGGTACGGCAAAGCCCGGCCCCGAAGCTCGTCTATTCGGGCACAGGCGCGAAAACACCTCGCCCGCTGTGGCGAGTTTGACCGTGCGTTTTCCGTCAGCAGTGTGCCCGTCATCGTAAGCTGGATAGACGATGCGCTTCTCAGCGAGGGCGGTTGCTTCATCGTTCCTTTCGACAAGCTTGAGGATTTTATTGTTCACCTCGAGGGCTACGTCGATTCGATTGGCGAGCTTAACGCCCGTGATTCCATAATCGATAATATCAATGAAAACGGCATCTTTTAATCGACGCCATTCATAAAGGCAATATTTTAAGGTTCGTCAACGCATTTCTATCATGAAGCTGACATGCCGAGGCTGATTTCTCGAGCGACGAATCGAAGTAATTGAGGCACATCGATGAGAGCGTGTATCATGTGTGGCGGCGCCGGGACGAGGCTCAGACCGTTGACCTTCGAACGGCCGAAGCCTAGCATCCCACTTCTCAACAAACCGTCAGTCGGCCACCTCGTCGAACATCTGTCAGCAAACGGCTTTAACGACATCGTTGTTACGCTCGGCTACCTGGGAAGAAACATCGAGGAGTACCTTGGAGATGGCTTGAAGTTTGGAGTCGAAATAAACTACATTCGCGAGAGAAAGAAGTTGGGCACTGCCGGGAGCGTCAAGAACGCTGAGCACCTTCTCAAAGACGGGCCGTTTCTCGTTGTCGGAGGAGATCACGTGATGGACTTCAACCTTCGCGAGTTTTATCAATTCCACCGAAAGAATGACAGCATACTCTCGGTGGGGGTCATGTCCATCGATGATCCACGCGAATATGGTATCCTTGACATTGACGTCAATAATCGCGTGCATCGCTTTACAGAAAAGCCGAGTTCCGGCGAGATATTTAGCAACCTGGCAAGCACGGGCATCTACATGTGCGATCCGGAAGTCTTCAGCCACATTCCAAAAGAGCGATTCGACTTTGCTAAGGACCTTTTCCCGAGGCTGCTGAGCTCAAGTGAGCACATGTCAGCGTGGATGGCGCGCGGCCATTGGAACGACATCGGAAATGCGACCGCGTATCGGCAAGCGTCGAGGTGGCTGCTCGATAACTTGCGTGGAACAGAAATCGTCGGACACTTCCAGATTGAAGACGCGCGCCTCAACGGCCCCGCATCAATCGGAAATAACGTGTCGATCGGGTCAAACTCAGCTATCGTCGGTCCGGTTGTGATCGGAGCAAACACCGTCGTCGGCGACAATGTGCTAATCAGCCCCTACACGACCATCGGCTCCGATTGCGACATCGCCGATGATACGTCGGTGCTTTCCGGCATCGTGTATGACGATGTCAAGATCGGTACACATACGTCCGTTTCAGGTTCCGTTGTCGACAACGGAACGAGAATAGGAGATCATTGCGTTCTTGAAAACAACACCGTCATCGGCCCGCGCGTCGTCGTGAACGATTTCGTTACAGTGCACTCGGGCGTCTCTATTTGGCCTGAGGTCGTCATCGACGGTGGCGAAGTGTTTAAGGACGTGCTTAATGCCGCGTACGACACGCACAAAGACGGGTCGTGAAGGACAAGGAAATTGTTCGCTTAAGGAGCTTTAATAAAGGTGGAATAGTGAAATGCTTGATATTCAAAACTTGCACGTAGACGTCGACGGTAAAAGCATACTGAAGGGGTTAGACCTCAGCATCAATGAAGGGGAAACTCACGCCCTTTTTGGCCAAAACGGCTCAGGAAAGACCACCCTTGTGCTGACGATTATGGGCTTTCCCCGTTACCGCGTCACCGAAGGGCGCATCCTGTTTAAGAAGAAAGACCTCACCTATCTGCCCGTAAACGAGCGGGCGCGTCTCGGGATCGGGCTCTCATTTCAACACCCGCCGGCCATTCACGGGGTGAAACTCAAGGATTTGGTCGAGATCGCCGCACAACACGGCAACCGACCTTTCAAGACCGCAGAAGTCGCTGAGACCATCAATATCCCGCCGGACTTTCTCGCGCGGGACGTCAACTTCGGGTTCTCTGGTGGAGAGGTGAAGCGCACCGAGCTGTTACAGCTGCTCGCGCAAAACCCCGACCTCGTGCTCCTCGACGAACCGGATTCGGGCGTCGATCTCGAAAACATTGAGCTCGTCGGAGAGACGATAAACAAGCTGCTCGACAGAGACAAACGCTCGCGCGAGCGACATAAGGCGGGACTCATCATCACGCACGCCGGAGGTATTCTGAAGATCGTGCAGGCGGATAAAGCACACGTGCTGGTTGACGGCCAGATCGCGTGTTCCGGCAACCCAGGAGAGCTTCTGCACGACATATGCGAGCTCGGTTATGAGGAGTGTGTGAGATGTCCAAGGTAGATGAGCTGACCGAACGCGCCGAAAAAGCTCGCGAGAAGAAGGCGGCGTACGGCCCAGACATTCCGCTAGAGAGTTACACGTCGAAGGCCCCGGCCCACGAGAAAGTGCAGACGCTTAAGATGCTCCCCACAAATTACCAGAGCCAGTCGCTCGGCGTGGGAATCGATGCGAGAGAGGAGGAGCGATCAGGCTCGTTTTTTCAGCTCGATACGAGCGTCGTCTACTCCAAGGCCTCGGCACAGAACGTCGAAGTGCTCAGCGTGACCGAAGCGCTTGACAAGTACGACTGGCTCAAGGACTACTGGTGGAAAGCCGTGGCGGTTGACGCTGACAAGTACACCGCCCAGGTCGCTCTTGAGTTCAGCAACGGCTACTTCATCAGGGCAAAGGCGGGCGCGAAGACTATCCTGCCAATTCAGGCGTGCATGTTTCTGGCCCAAGAGAGCCTGTCACAAAACGTGCACAACATCATCATTGCTGAGGAGGGCTCGGAAATGCACATTATATCAGGCTGCAGAACCGCAGACGAGCTCTCCCACGGAATTCACGTCGGAGTTTCTGAGTTCTTCATCAAGGAAGGCGCGAAATGCTCCTTCACGATGATACACAACTGGGGCCCTGAAGTTGCTGTTCGCCCACGGAGCGGCGCCATCATCGAGAAAGATGCCACGTTTATCAGCAACTACGTCTGCTTGAAGCCCGTTAAAAGCCTGCAAATGTACCCCACGCTCCGTTGCGTCGGCGCGAACGCCACCGCATTATCGTATTCACTGCTATACGCGACAGAGGGCTCCCATATGGACGTCGGGGCGCGAGTGATTATGGAAGCGGAGCAATGCAAGTCAGACGTGATATCGCGGACCATAACGAACGGCGGCGAGATCATCTCGCGCGGAAACCTTACCGCGCTCCACCGTGATGTCAAAGGGCATCTCGAATGCCGCGGACTGATACTGGGTGATCACGGCAGGATTTTTGCCGTCCCCGAACTCGATGGAGCCGTTCCGGATGTCGATATGTCTCACGAAGCCGCAGTTGGAAAAATCGCTGAGGAGGAGATAACCTACCTCATGACGCGCGGGCTCAGCGAAGATGATGCCACGTCCGCTATCGTGCGCGGCTTCCTGGACGTTGAAATCAAAGGGGTGCCGCCTGCTTTACAAGAAGAGATGCGGCGTGCTATCCACACCACTGAGGGCATTGGCCTGTAGCCAGTCCGCAAAAAAAGTGCCAAACAAACGATGACGTCGTCAGGAGCGTGCGAAGCCTGTTACTTCAAAGCAATATAATATAGCATTCGTCGGTCGATCCGCTTTACCCAGCGCGCTTGATAGATAGACACATATAGCGTGTT